>JBJERD010000264.1:0-1812 GCA_051882095.1 Oscillospiraceae bacterium | reverse complement strand
CCTCGCAAGCCCTTTAAAAAGGGCTTGACCCTAAACTTTAATTTTTGACACTTTTACGACAAGCTGAAACGGCTGCTTCATATTCCGAAGCAGCCGTTTTTGATGTCTTAGTGTTTAGCAAGGCGCAGAGCCTCAGCAAGCTGTGCAGGACATGACGTACCTTTTCCGTTGCAGTCAACGTTCTGAAGTCTTTCGATAACGTCCTCCACCTTCATGCCTTCAACAAGCTTGGAAATACCGCTTGTGTTGCCGTTGCAGCCTCCGACGAACTGAACGTTCTTAACGATTCCGTCCTCGACCTCAACGTTTATCTGTCTGGCACAGATGCCATGTGTTTTATAGCTTATCTTATTCATTGCAATTCCTCCTTATCAGTTCAATTTTACTCTGATAATATTACTATGTCCTGAATTTTCAATTAAAATACAGGGAACATAATATATGTCCCCTGTAATTTCACATTAAACGTTAGCTGTTTTCGGAGCCTTGGATTTCTGAGCGTTTGTATGTATCAGCTTGAACAGCTTGTCAAGGTTTTCCTTGTCTGTGGTGTTGCTGCCGATGTGAGTGGGAACCTCGTTGTAAAGTCCGTGGAAGTCTGAACCGCCCGTGCAGATAAGGTCATGCTCCTTTGCAAAATCAAGCAGATATTTGCGCTCTTCCTCCGAAGCCGAGTGATGATATACCTCGATTCCGTCCAGCTTGCCTGCTTCGGTAAGCTCTTTCAGCAGCTCAATGTTGTCAAACATAAACGGATGCGCCATCACGGCAATACCCTTTGATGAGTGGATAAGATCCAGCACAAAGTTTACATCGGGATATTCTCTCGTAACAAGACATTCGCCGTCGGGATATTTGAACAGTCGGTCGTTCACCTCTCCGTAAAGCTCCGTTGCATAACCATAATTCACAAGAGCTCTCATTATGTGCTGCTTGAAAATACTCTTTGAGCCTTTTGTATATTTTCTTACAGAGTCGGAAGGAATGGGGTATCTTTCCATAACATTGTTTATCATATCCTTGGCACATTCCGCTCTGATAGCGCATGATTTAAGGCACAAGCCTTCAAGACGCTCAGGCTTCTGCGGCGCATAGCAGAGAATATGTACCTTGCGGTCACGTTTTTTGTCCCATGCCGAAAGCTCCACTGCGGGAATTATCTTTACACCATATCTGTCTCCGAGGATCTGCGCTCTGCTTGAAGATGAAAGTGTGTCATGGTCTGTTATGGCAAGAAAATCAAGCTCCATGCGTTTTGCCTGAACTATCACCTCTTCAATTCCGAGAGAACCGTCGGATAAGGTCGTATGACAATGTAGATCGCCTACCATAGCGAATCCTCCTTGCTTTTGTTTTTTACCAATGCCTACAAGAAAGTATCGGCATTGTGCTGTATATCTGAAATTTAGCAATATAATTATAACATATTTTCAGAGAATAATCAAGTTTTTTTTGAATATTTTGACGAAAAAACGACTCTGCAACCGAAAAGGTTGTGCAACTGCACAAAATAAGTATAGTATTATTCAGCAATATGCACAATGAAATATGTCAATCATCAAAAAGGCTGGTAAACCATACTGTTTTAACTTCAAATGTCTGCCCGTTCAGATAATCAAGACAGCCGGCGTCGGTGGTGAAATCAAAGGCAAGCTTGTAGGAATACAAGCATTGGGTCTTTACATTGTATTCTCTGTTGACCTTATTTATTCCGTATTTTCCGTCCCCCAGCAAGGGATAGCCCTCAAATGCAAGATGCGCCCTTATCTGATGAGTCCTGCCCGTTATCAGATCCACTTCAAGCAGCGCAAT
>JBJERD010000263.1:6967-11859 GCA_051882095.1 Oscillospiraceae bacterium | reverse complement strand
ATGTCAATTAACAATTCAGTTGCTTTACTGTGTTCAATTATTTTACTGATGATATATGCAGACAGATCACCCGTGTCACGTACTTCTGTCACGCCGTTTTTATCTGTATAATGAAGTACGATTTTATATTCATAATCTTCATCTTCTCGTGTTCGCTTAAGCTTTTCGATAGCTTCTTCGGTAAGCCCCGTATATTTATATATATCCTGCGTTTCGGGGTTTGTTGATTTTATATCTGTTCTGCCCAACAAGTAATCAGTTGAAACATTAAACTTGTCGGCTATATTTGCCAAACTGAATATATCAGGTGCAGTATTTCCTTTTATCCAGTTTCCGACATTCTGTCGTGATGTATTTAGTTTGTCAGCTATTTCAGATTGAGTAACAGTATCATCAAGCAAACCTATAAGGCGTTTTTGAAATACACTTGAATTTTCGTCCAATAGTTTTGCATAGTTCATATATAGCACCGTCCTGAGTAAAATATTTTGCATATGGTTACAATCGCTTAAAAACACTTGCATTTATTTCATTTCTGTGTTATGCTTATTATATCAAGTATTCTTGCTTTTGTCAAGATGAAATAAAAAATATTTTACACAAGGCGGTGATAATATGAAAAACATTAAAAAGCTATCTCATGAAGAGCAAGCGTTAATACTGGCGAAACGTGAGTATCACAAAAAGTGGCGAGCCAAGAACAAGGACAAAGTAAAAGCTGCAAATGATCGCTTTTACAAAAAGCAGGCTGAAAAGCTTGCAGAGCAGGCAAAATAAAAACCGTCTGAGTACTGCGAATACTCAGACGGCAAAGCAGGCTTAAGCCTGCTGCAAGAAACGTGTATGTTTCCGTTCCTATTATAGCACATTATAGGGCGGAAAATCAAGGGCTTAATGTGCTGGAAAGGAGCATTTTTTCAAATGTCTGAAATTACAAAAGCTCTTCCCCGAATGAGGACGATCAAGCAGACGGCGGAAGAAACAGGGCTGCACGAGTACTTTATAAGGCAGCTTGTGAAACAGGACAAGATCAAGTATGTAAAGGCAGGGCGCAAGGTCTTAGTAAACCTTGATAAGCTTATTGAGTATCTGGAGACAGGCGAACAGGGGGCGGCAATATGACAGCAGCGGAAAAGATATGCTCCGCCCTGAGAGCAGGCGAAAGCAACGCCGTAAACCTTGCGGAGATGTGCAATATATGCGGACTGGATAACCGCAGTACAAGGCTTGTTATTGAAGATCTGCGCCGACACGGTAAGGTAATATGTTCAAGTGAACACGGCTATTTTTACCCTATGGACACGGCAGAGCTGCGGCGTTATGTACGCAGAGAAAAAGCCCGGTCAAATTCTATCAGCATTACTTTGAAAGCTGCGGCAAGCCTGCTTGATGAATGGGAGCAAAGGGGCGGTAAGAATGGCTGAAAAACCGAAAAAGAATTACCATACTGATAACAACAGCTTTATTATTTATAAAGACTGGGAAGAAGTCATAAATGAATGTTTAAGTACTGATGAACAAGTCGGTAAGTTGTTCAAAGCTATTATTGCATACGCAGCAAGAGGAGAAAAGCCTGATTTCGATATAAAAGTTGACGGAGTATTAAAAGCCTTATTTGTTCAGTTTTCAATGCAGATAGACCGTGACGGCGTAAAGTGGGAAAAGGCTTGCATAGCTCGTTCAAAAGCAGGAAAGCTCGGCGGCAGACCAAAAGCAAAAGAAGCAAATGCTTTTTGTGAAAGCGAAAGTAACCGAAACAAAGCAAAAGAAGCAAATGCTTTTTGTGAAAACGAAAGTAACCGAAACAAAGCAAAAGAAGCAAAAAAAGCTGATACTGATACTGTTACTGATACTGTTACTGATACTGATACTGTAACTGATACTGAGAGAGATAAACCGCCTGACGGCTCACGCTCTCGATCGGAAAAACCTGCTTTTCACAAGCACGGAGAATATAAGCACGTTAAGCTTACAGATGAACAATACTCAAAACTTATTGAAGACTTCGGCGAACAGACAACAGCGGAATATATAAAAAGCTGTGACGAATATTGCCAGCAGAAAGGCAAAAGCTATGCTGATTACAATCTGACTATTCGCAATTGGATAAGTGAAGACAGAGATAAGTCAAACAACATCAAAGGCTATAATGTCAAGCATGATGATAAGCCGTCATATGATTTAGACGAGTGGAAGCAGTACGCAATTAACTACAATCCCAATGAACAACGGGCAAGCGGATAATGTATATACGCTCTCGCAAATTACACGGCTGTTAAGCAGGCTTTGTAAACAGCTCTATACTTTTTCACGTCAATTAAGTTAAAACGCTGTACGGCTCACGCAGGGCGCATTACAGCGCAGACAATAAACAACATTCAGGAGGTTTTTAAAATGCCGGTATCAAAAAAACGCAAGTACAAGAAACGCCGCAAAGCGGCAAAGCCAACAAACACAACTGCATTTGCAGTATACGGCTCTGATAATCTTAAGGGGCTTAACTCCGATCGTGACGGCTCCGATATTCTTATCGGCAGCGGTGAAGAACTGCGAAAGGCGTTCAACAGTCTTTTTGATTGAGCGGATAAGGCGCAGTACCCATTACATACCCGATTACACGCACCGACCGCAGAAACGCCATACAGCGCACGCAGGGCGCATTACAGCGCAAATAAAAAGCAAAGCAGGCTTGCGAATGTGTAAGCCTGCTCTTTTTTATTCTTCATTCATCATGTCAAAGTGTCGGCGGTATCTTCTCGGAATATTGATACCGACCATAAAGCCCAGCTCTTGGAGAACGTCGGATATAACCGCAAAGCCGTCTTTGTAAAACTGTCTGATGCGCCTTGTCTTGTCGGATATGCCTTTGTAATCGGGCGGACAAACAAACGTCCAGTCTGCGCCCTCGTCATCAAGCACCAGTCTGAAATACTTGTCGATATCCTTATCGGAAAAGCCTGCTTTCATAAGCAGTATATGATGCTCAACAGCTTCGTCTATATGGCTCATTATGACCGTGCTGCCGTCAAAAGATATAAGCACAAGCAGCGGCTCTTTGTGGCTTACTGCGTTGTTTACGTCCGCTTCTGAGGGGTATTTGATTATGTTCATTGTTCTGCACCGTCCTTTTCGTTGTCTCTGTCTACAGTTTCTTTTATAGCTCTGTTAATAAATCCGTTCAGGCTCTCGCCTTTGCTCTCGGCGTGGGATTTGAGTTCGTCTTTTTTGCCTTTCTTAACAACGAGGTTTATTCTGTCATAAGTCTTAGCATTATACTTTGCTTTACTGGCATTTGAAGTCTTACCGCTCATATGCGCACCCCCTTTAGATTATTATATCATATACCGCAATATTACACAAGTATGCAATATGCACAAGCATACTTGCACAAGTTTGTGCGTTTAGTCTATTTACATACCTACATAAGTATGCTAGAATGTAAGTACAGTAAGGAACACCAAGCCTTACCGAATAATATTAAGGGGGCTCAATTATGAGCGTAAACGAAAAGACAGCAAACAAGGTTGATTTGTCAACAACAAAACAAAACACGAAAGGAAGTGTCACAATGGACAAAAGCCGGCTTCTCGATGCATTGAGCATAATCGACGATGATTGCGAAAAAATCAGAGCCGTAATCGCACATCTTATTGACTTATACGAAGTAGCAGACAGCATAGCACCTACAGTATTAGCATTGAAACCGGAAGTATTCAACAGCGAGCCGGACACAGCGGAATACAACTCTTTTAAATTCATTAACGCATATGAGGAAATAATGACGATCCTACAGATTGTTCTTGATTATGTATGCAAAATGAGAAGAGTTGCAAAGCTGCAAGATCAGGCATGAACACGAAACAAGAGAACGCAAGCAGTGAGTAACCGCACTATTCCCAAATAACACAAGGCAAGTCAAACGGCTTGCCTTTTTTTCTTGTTCACACTCCGCTTTTCTGCCCTGCCTGCATAGCGTGAGCTGTTCCACAATTGTAAATAATATACATCTTGCTGTGGGTAGGGGGTGTCAAAAAATGGCGGTGTGCGGTTATGAGAACGGTTGCTCAGTCACACGCAAAACTTTCTTTTTTCAAAGGGGGGTATTAACATACAGAAATTTGCAGCGAATTTACAATAATGTGCAACGAAAGCATATTATTTCAATAGTCCGCTGATATGCGGTTTGACGGCTTCCGACTGCTTTCACATAAAGCTGCGGAGACGTTCTTTTTTCTTTCGTATAAAGCGCAACGGACGTTCAAAAAAGGGTATCGGACGAGTAATTTTTGTACACTATTTGTACACTAAAGCTGCAAATGTTCACTAAAAATTATTAAACGGTAATAAAAGTAAATCCTGTGAAACGGCGTATTTACGGCGGTTATTGCACGTTATTAAACATTACAAAATATATTTTCGCTTGTTCAAGTCCCGTTTGCCGCACCAGAGAAAAACACAATGAACCGAGGAATCGAGGTTTGTTGTGTTTTTCTTTTGTCCTAGCCCGGACGGGGCAATTCCCGACATCGTTTTGCGGTGTCGGATTTTTTATTCCGCTCGCGCCGTTTCTCTGAAATATCAGGACGGTGTAACAGCCGATAAACGGGCTGTCGGGGACGCCAGCCCCTACATTTTTGTGCGGTGACAGCAAAATATTCTGACACAACCGTGCGTTGCGTCAGACCGGCGATTTCCCCATAACGGGCGAACACAAACGGGTGAACAAAGTTCGCCCCTACAGAATCAGGCGGCAAAGCCGCACAAAAACCCGTGAGCAAAGCGAACACCTTCATTGTCAATTGTCAATTGTCAACTGTCAATTGAAACAATTGTGAACTGTTCCCATTCTTCTCCCCAACACTGTTCCCATTCTTCTCCCCAAAATTTCCTTG
>JBJERD010000263.1:0-6867 GCA_051882095.1 Oscillospiraceae bacterium | reverse complement strand
TGTTCCCATTCTTCTCCCCAACACTGTTCCCATTCTTCTCCCCAAAATTTCCTTGACATCAGAAATATAATGTGATAAAATATTTGTGTATAAATCAAAAAGCGCCATATAACGACAAATTATTCGGCGAAAAAATATGACGGGGGCGGCATTATGGCTATTGTTGACGTTGTAAAATATAATGGATCACCTGATGTGTTTGCATGGAAATTCCCTAACAGCGAGCTTAGTACCTGGACCCAGCTTATCGTTAACGAATCGCAGGAAGCGATACTTGTTAAAGGCGGACAGATATGCGACGTTTTTCAGGCAGGCAGACATACTCTCGATACTGCTAATATCCCAATTTTAAATAAGCTTATCAATATCCCCTTCGGCGGAAGGTCTCCCTTCTCCGCTGAGGTCTGGTATATAAATAAGGTATTCTCATTAGACGTTAAATGGGGCACTTCTACTCCTATACAGCTCCAGGACCCTAAATATAAGGTGTTTATCCCTGTAAGAGCTTTCGGTCAGTTCGGTATTCAGATAAAGGATTCCAAAAAGTTTCTTCTCAAGCTTGTGGGTACACTGCCTCAGTTTGATAAGGCAACTCTGGTCAAGTATTTCCGTGGATTGTACCTCACAAGAGTAAAGGACGTTATTTCTTCTTACTTGATACATAAAAATATCAGCACTCTTGAGATCAATGCTTATCTTAATGAAATATCCGACTACCTGCTTAATAATATTGCACCGTATTTTGACGATTACGGTATTATGCTTTCATCGTTTTTTGTGAACGATATTAATATCCCCGAGGACGATTCCGCCGTTATCCAACTCAAAAAGGCGCTTGCCAAGCGTGCTGAAATGGATATCGTCGGCTATAGCTATCAGCAGGAACGCTCTTTCGATACTCTTGAAGGCGCCGCAACAAATCCCGGTTCAATGCAGAGCGGTTTTATGGGCGCAGGTATCGGACTTGGAATGGGCGTAGGCGTAGGCGGCATGATGGGTCAGCAGTTCGGAGGCATTGCCCAGAACCTCAATGTCAACGAAACAAAGGAGTGTCCCAACTGCAAAAACGTCATCGGCAAGGATGAGCGGTTCTGCAACCGCTGCGGCTTTGATACAACAGCTCAGTCAAAAGAGTCTGAAAAGGCTGATAATGCCGTGATAAAATGCTCTTCATGCGGAAGAGTCATCACAGAAGATACTAAGTTCTGCCCCGAATGCGGTCACAAGTATGTTCCCTGTCAGAGCTGTAAGGCAGATATCCCCGAGGGTGCGAAGACCTGCCCTCAGTGCGGCGCCGCTGTCCCCGCTCCTTGTCCCAATTGCGGAACGATAATTAAGGGCGACAGTAAATTCTGCCCGCAGTGCGGCTTCTCTCTGGTAAAGAAATGTCCCAACTGCGGAAAGCAGCTTGAGGACGGCACTAAGTTCTGCTCCGAATGTGGAACGGCAATAAAATAAAGGGGGACACAAAAGATGAAAGATTCTAAAACTACGGTTTTGATCTGCGGTCTGATCGCTTGTGCAGCAACCATAATATTCTATCTGCTGACCTTCGATAATATTTTCTCTGTACCCATGCAGTGGGTATCGCTGTTGTTCCTGCTTATTGCCGAGTGTATCGGCACGGGCAAAAGCCTTTATCTGAACAGATCTATTTTCGGCATAGCCACTACCGTTTCAAGTATTCTTCATCTTGCGGCAGTGCTGGTATTGTCTATAGTATTCGTCAACTTCCTGCCTCTTATGCTGAAAACCTATCTGCTTATCAACCTTCTTTTGCTTTGCGCACTTGCGGCTGCGGATATCACTGTTACTCATTTCGGCAGCCATGTTGCGGAAGTCAACAAGCAGATGTCAGCAAATCAGAGCGTTATGGCTGCCTGCTATCAGAAGGCTCAGGCGCTTACTGTCGAGTATGCACAGTCTTCTTACATTAAAGAGCTTGAGGCTATCGCCGATCTGATAAAGTATTCCGATAACAGCGCTTTGTCTGACGACGAGCTTTCTATCATGAACAAGCTCGACGAGCTTGGCGGACTGCTGGGGTCGGGCAGCGATTCTGCCGACGGTAAGATCACCGAGATCAAAAATCTCATCAATCTGCGTTCAGCAAAGATCGCAGGCACTAAAAGAGGAAGCTATTGAGCTTTTTCGGGAGGTAATTCAACATGAACAACAACAACGATCTTAATTTTCTTTACTCATGGCCTGTAATAGTCATAGCGCTTATTTTTTTCTGGCCTGTCGGAATTTATCTTATCGTAAAGAGAGTTTCTGTAGATAAAAAATCTACTATGAATTCCGCCAAAACTATCAAATATCTCGGTATCGGCTCTTATTGTATCGCAGCTCTGGGAGTTTTTGCAGTTATCGGTGATTTCACTTTTTCAAATCTGCTTGTGGTGATCGTTTTCGGCATTGCAGGCTATGCGCTCAGCAAGCTTTCAGCCAACGTCTCTGCAGAAGCTGAAAGCGTTAAGCAGTATCTTTCTATCATCGTCAACGGAAATGTCCGCAGCCTTGATGAGATCGCTGCGGCAAAGGGCAAGCCTTATGACCAAACAAAAGCCGATATACAGAAGATGATCGACAAGGGATTTCTCAACAATGCTTATATCAATGAGAATACACGAGAGGTAGTTCTTACACAGAGCAGAAGCGCTCCTCAGCCTGATTTTGCTCCCGGAGTTCAGCCTGCTGCCGCCCCGGTACAGCCAAGAGTGGTCACCTGCTCCTGCTGCGGCGCTAACAACACGGTAGTCGGCAGCGTAGGCGAATGTGAATACTGCGGAAGCCCTCTCCAGTAAAGCTAATAACAAAAGCTGTCAAAAGAGAATTGTCGATCCGGCAGTTCTCTTTTTTGTCCGACGCTTACACCCATTCGGCAAACAGGACATTCCAAAATCAAATGTCACATATATTTGTTCCGAAATGTCTTTTTATGTCTTTTTAGTGCAAAACACAACAAATTTCGATATTTATTTTTGTGCAAATGCCCGAAATATCAGTTATTAATGTTAACAATGGGAAATTTGCTTGACACCAAAAATATAAAAGCGTATAATTTAAGTACACAATAATAAGCTAATATTTGTAACTATAAACTATCATCGGCAGGGCGCCGAAATTCTTATGAAAGGAAAAAAAGACTATGAAAACAACTAACAAAAATTCGGCTAAGAAAAAACTGGTCCCGGCAGTTGCAATGCTTACAACATCGGCTATCATGCTTTCAACTGCAACCTATGCATGGTTCACCATGAATAAAAACGTCGAGGTGAAAGGACTTTCAATGAGCGCAACGGCAGGGGATTCTCTTGAGATCTCTCTCGGCTCGCTGGCAGGAGCCGCTCCTTCCAATGACGCTCCGGCATATAACGACATCAGCTGGAAGAGGTCAATTCTTATCGACGATTATTATGCAAGCGTAGGAAAAATGCTTCCCGCTTCCACCGCTGACGGTCTGACGATCTACTCGATAGATGATAACAAGAAGATCTACGCCGGCGGTACAAAGGTTGAGGACGATGCTGCTGTATCGGAAAAAACTCAGGGCGACAGCGTTACGCTGACTTTGGATGATCCGGCTGAAACGTTCCACACAATTCCCGATACAGACCCTACAGCAACAGCTGCTCAGGGCTATTATATCGACGTTCCTATGTGGATAAGAACCACAAAGACAACTGACAGCACGGTTTACTGCACAGTCAATATTTCCGACAACACTGTTGGTAATACAGATGCAGGCAACGCAGGTACATCGCTTAAAAAGGCTGTACGAGTTGCTATCATTCCGATCGGCACAGCTCAGTCTAAAGTAGGCGAAACTGACGGAATAAAGGACACTCTTGCCCTTCCAGGTTCAGCCGGATATGTCGCAGACGGCGCTGCAGCTTCAACGCTTGCTCCAATTTCAAATAACACTGTATTGAGCGGCAATCCGGTTATTTTCGGAATTGACGGCGATACTTATGCCGACAAAGTGCTTAACAGCGCTGCTGCATACACTGCTGCACTTGCAACCGCTCCTACAATAGCTGAAGTTGCTACCATTTCAGGTACATATGTTTCACCTACAGAGGAAACACCTTCCAAAAACACCACAGTATTCACTATCCCTGCGGCAGCCGAAGACAGCTATTCGGGCGTTTCGTTCATCGCAAGAGTATGGCTCGAGGGCGAAAGCACCTTCTGTAACGACGCAACAGCAGATCAGGACTGGAACATTGACTTCCACTTCACTCTTGACCCTGTTGTCTGATACCGTGACATAATTTGATAATGACTTTTCAGACCTGTCGATTTTTCGGCAGGTCTTGTTTTGTAAACTTTCTGTAAACAATCCTCACAGCAAAAACAAGCCGCTTTTCTGTACAGTTTTTCGTGATACGCTTAAATCATATTATTTCTCCACCCTATAAAGCCCTTTGTTTTCGGGATATCTCCAATGTCCCTGCGAAAGCAAGGGGAATTTTTTTCTAAACTCCGACTAAAAAAGTAGTCTTTTTTTAAGTATAATTATTGACTTTATATTTTAGATAAGGTATAATAAAGTAGAGTATCTATACCCGCTCGAAGTGTACCCTTTCGGCGGCGGAAACAAGAGGTGAGAATTTTGGCTGACAATCCGCAGATTTATGATAAACCCACGACAGTTGACGGTGTACGTGCGTTGGAGCTGCGCTATCGTGCAATACGTCAGACCGATACCGATAATCTTGCTTTTTATCAGAGCAGTATGCGGCTCAACTCTCCGTCTATGGGAACTCTTATGCCCGACAGATATCTGCCTGTTCTTGACCGCACCGACCAGTGCATTTCGGTGTTCAAGCTTGCTCTTATCCAGCTGCTTCAGGCGTCGGCTAAATTCACCGAAAGGGGTATTGATTTCGACTGGAGCTCAATTTATATGCCGCTGCGGCTGCTGAAAAAAAGCGACTGCGTAAAAACGGTCTCGGAGATATCCGAGAAATACAAGATAGCTCCCCATAAGACCTGCTTTGAGCTTCCCTCTTCTCTGCTTGATGAAAAGGATGGCGACTGCGCCGCTGCAATAAAAAAGCTTCGCAGTATGGGATATCGGTTTATGCTGGCAGGAGCAGGCGGCGACAGGTTTCCGCTTATGAAGCTTGCCGACCACGAGCTTGATTACGTCATGCTTGACAGCGGAGTGACAAATATGCTGGACGTCAGCGAGCGTTCCGATTCATGCGTCAAGTCGATGATAGCTTTTATCAACGAGCTGGGAGCAGAGCCTGTTGCAACGGGAGTTTCTACGGCTGCTCAGGCGTTCAAGCTTTACAATTTCGAGTGTTCATTTTACACGGGCGAATATGCAGGCAATTTCATGCTTGAAAGATTTGTCCGCAAAAAGCAGGAGGAGTAGTCTGACTTCCCTGCTGAGATCCCCAACAGATTGGAGATGTGGATTTGAAAAAAGATAAAACTAACGGCGAAGAACACGCCGCTGAACAAGAGAATAAAAACAAAAGCTCCGACGTGCTTACTCTCAGGCGCACCGCCAAAGAGGCAAGGCGGCACAAGGTAGTAATGCGTTTTCTCGGAGTTCTTGTAACGGTGCTTACCGCTCTGGTAGCCGTTGCTTATGCCGTTTCGTATTTTTACGACAAATACGGCAGCTTTACCGTCAAGGTAAACAAATACGATATGATAAACCAAGGGCTTACCCTTTCGGAGACCCCCGAATATGAAAAATCCATTGCTACCCTCAATGCGGATATACTCTATGACATGACCAACATCAGCGGTCTTGACATAGACGCAAACGTGGATAAGATAAACGGCGCTCACAACGGCAAGAATTACATTGCTTACACCTTTTATCTGATAAACGCAGGGGACGACACCGTGACCTACAAAGGCGAAATGACTATGGAAAACGTTACGGGCGGCGTTGACGAAGCAATAAGAGTTGCCGTGTATAAAAACGGCGAAAAGACCGTTTACGGAAAAACCAAGTCGGACGGCAGCGGAATAGAGAGCGACTGCGACTCTGAGTTTGAAGCTTCTACTGTGGTGATGTCCACCAAGACCGAGGACTTTGAGCCGGGCGCAAAGGATAAATACACCGTGGTCATATGGCTTGAGGGCAACGACCCCGATTGTCTTGACGACATTGTGGGCGGAACGATGAAAATGGGAATGGACTTTAAGATAGTCGAGGATACATAACAGTTTGAAAGCAATGCGCAAAAAATGCGAAAGGAGGCATATCTCCCCCGGAGATATGATCGTGAAATGAAAAAAGCCGTAAAAATAATTTTTAATATAATAGCGTGGATAGTGCTTGTATTTGCACTTCTTGTAACTATTCTGGTGTTTACCGCCGACAGGAACAACGGTGTGGCAAGCCTGCTGGGATATATCCCCATGACTGTTGAGTCCGACTCCATGAAGCCGACCTTTGAAAAGAACGATATGATAATCGTTAAAGAAATAGACGACATCAAGAGCCTTGAAAAGGGCGACGTTATCACCTACTGGACGATAATCGACGGCAAAAAGGTGAAAAACACCCACCGTATCGCTCAGGTCAACGAGACAAACGGCAACGTCAGCTTTGTTACCAAGGGTGACAACAACTCCTTTGAGGACACTATCGAGGTCTATCCGGGCGATGTTATCGGTCAGTGGACGGACGTCAAGATAGGCGGCTTCGGAAAGGTAATGAGCTTTCTGAGGACGAAAACAGGCTTTTTCGTGTGCATACTCATACCTATGGCGCTGTTCTTCCTGTTCGAGCTTTACAAGCTTATCGTGGTGATAGTGGAGGTAAAAAGACCTGCCGCACAGGAGCTTGACGAGGAAGAGATAAAGCGCAAGGCTATCGAGGAATACCTTGAA
>JBJERD010000262.1:0-1823 GCA_051882095.1 Oscillospiraceae bacterium | reverse complement strand
TTCCCCTCGGGAAGGGGCTTGTTATCGGGGGCTGCCGCCCCTGCGACCTTGCTTGTGCACTAGTCAACAAAAACTGGACAGAAAAAATAAAATTTTGTACAACAAGAATAAAAAATTGGACAATTCAAGCGTGAGAATAATACAACTCTCTGAACTGCTTAGGCGTGAGATAATTTAGCGAATAAGCCGGTCTTTCTTCGTTAAAGAATTTGATATAATCGGCTATTTCATCAGATACATTTCTCTCACCTGTGATATGGAAATCTGCGAATAATTCAGCTTTAATCCAGCCGTTTATGGACTCCATTGCCGCATTATCCGTGGGTGTGCCGGCTCTTGACATCGAATGAACTATGTTGTTTGCAGGGAGAAGCTCATTGAACTTTTTGGAAGCATACACCGAGCCTTGATCTGAATGCAGAATGGTTTCAAAATCAGGATACTTTGATTTCAATTTAATCAAATCATTCAAACCGTTGATATATGTCATTCTGTCTCCTCGCTTTGCCGAAAGAGAAAAACTAAGTATTTCGTTGTTCCACAGATCCATATATAATGTCAGCTCATAATATATGCCTTTCACCCTGAATGCCGTCATATCGCTCACTACGCACTGCATCGGTCCGGTTACTGTGATTCCGCCTAAAATCAGATTAGGAAAGACTTTAAACGGTTCACCCGGCTTTTTGTAGCTGTAATGCTTTGAAATACTTTTAATGCCTAAGAGTTTACAGCATTTATGAGCATACGGGTCTGACATTTTGTTTCCTGTATCAAGCTGAATTTTGTGATTCAGCCAACGATAACCGTGGGACGGATATTTCTTGTGATATGCAAGAAACACTGTTAAGTTTTTCGCTAACTCAATCGAGCGTTTTGAAGGATTAATTAAAGCCTTCTTCCAGTAGTAATAGCTGCTTCTGTTTATGCCCATAATCCGACAAAGGCACTCTATGCTGAACCGGGATGACAGTTCATCTATTACTTCGTATTCTTGTTGTCTATCGGAACAAATCTTTTGTTCGCACCATCTCCTTCCACTTGATACCCTTTTTTTGCTCGTGCTTCATTTATCTTTGATTTTATCAATTCAAGCAAAAGCTCTTCTTTGGTCATCGACTGATAATCTTTTATTTGATATTCCTTCACAGCCTCGGCTGTGAAGGCTTTGCAGAAGCCTTGTTTTCGATTCTTGGGATTTAAGTGATATGTGTCACGATACAGCCGCATATAATCTCTGGCTGTATCAACGCCGATATCATATTCTTTGGCTGCTTCTATTTTACTTATTTCGTCTTCGTAGATTCTCCGCCCTATTTCAAGGCGTTCCTCAAGCGTATATTTCATTTGTGCCTCCTGGACTTTTTCTTGGTAGCTGTTCGCTTTGGCTTGTACTTCTATTATATACCTTGCCTTTTTCTTTTTCTACCCCCTTGTGTCCAGTTTTAGTATAGCACTTCACCTGCGACCTGCCTTGGGGCTTCGCCTAAAGCAAGGATGCTTTAGTTGTTTGCCCAGAGTTTTGCAAGGATGCAAAACCAACCAAGCAAACAACATCAAACACCCATCTCCTTTTGCAATGTTTATTAATCGGGGGCTGGGAAGCGGAGCTTTTGAAAATCAGCCATAAGGCAGATAGAGACGCACCCTCAACCCCTTTAGTGTAAATGTTGAGGTTTTTCTACAGCCGTTATTTTACTTCATTATTCTAGCATCAACTGCTCGCTTTGATCAACGCCAAGAAGCGGTGCCAGGTACCTGCCCGTATAGCTTATCGGGTTTGCCGCTACCTGCTCGGGAGTACCTGTCGCAATAACGGTACC
>JBJERD010000261.1:0-1836 GCA_051882095.1 Oscillospiraceae bacterium | reverse complement strand
GAAGAGCAGATTGTGGAGATTGTAAATGCGGTTCAGGCTCTTCAAAAAGAAACCGCACCTTCATTTGACTATCTCTTCGTAAAAACGATGCATGCCATTTACTGCTGCGATTTAAGCTCCGGAATGTATAAGAAGGTCATCGTAACCGATGAGGATAGAGAACAGATCAGAATGCAAGCCATTCGTAATCTGGGAAGAGAACAAATATACGAGAACGAAGCGAAAGAATGGAGGAAACGTGTAGAATCAAATTATGAAAAGTAATATTTTTTGGACTCTTAGCGATAGGCTTTGAGAAGAGATTTACTGATTGAATAAATAATTCATTTGATAAAGGCTCGCAGAAATTGCGGGCCTTTCTTAGAACCTTTAGTTGTCGAATGGTGTCGAATGGTGTAAAATATAGGTAAATCGTTTTGAAAATAGAAGTGAGGGTAAACATGGCTAAGAACAATGCTAATATCGGCTTTGAAAAACAGATTTGGGACGCAGCGTGTGTCCTTTGGGGGCATATCCCAGCAGCGGAATACAGAAAGGTTATCGTGGGTCTTATTTTCCTGCGTTACATTTCAAGTGCTTTTGAAAAACGCTATCAGGAGCTTGTTGCCGAAGGCGACGGCTTTGAGGACGATAGAGACGCCTATGTAGAAGATAACATCTTCTTTGTGCCTGAGGACGCTCGTTGGAGCAAGATTGCTTCTGCGGCTCATACCCCTGAAATCGGAACTGTTATTGATGACGCAATGAGAGCCATTGAAAAGGAAAACACAACCCTTAAAAATGTGCTTCCTAAAAACTATGCCAGCCCTGATTTGGACAAGCGTGTTTTGGGTGATGTTGTTGACCTGTTTACCAATATGGATATGGGCGACACAGAGGAAAGCAAAGACCTTCTCGGCAGAACTTACGAGTATTGTATTCAGCAGTTCGCCGCTTACGAAGGTGTTAAGGGCGGCGAGTTCTACACCCCGGCAAGTATCGTTAAAACAATCGTTGCTATCCTAAAGCCGTTCAAAAACTGCCGTATATATGACCCTTGCTGCGGTTCGGGCGGTATGTTCGTACAGAGTGCTAAATTCATTCAGGCTCATAGCGGAAAGCGTGGAGAAATCGCCGTTTACGGTCAGGAGTCCAATGCCGATACTTGGAAAATGGCTAAAATGAATATGGCTATTCGTGGCATAGACGCCGATTTCGGACCGTATCAGGCAGATACATTTTTCAACGACTTACATAAAACGCTGAAAGCAGATTTCATTATGGCAAATCCGCCTTTCAATCTTTCTAACTGGGGGCAGGACAAACTCAAAGACGATGTTCGCTGGAAATACGGAACACCGCCTGCCGGCAACGCCAACTATGCGTGGATTCAGCATATGATACACCACCTTGCACCAAACGGAAAGATTGGTCTTGTTCTTGCAAACGGAGCGTTGTCTTCTCAGTCCAGTGGCGAAGGTGAAATCAGAAAGAATGTCATTCAGGCTGACCTTGTAGAAGGTATTGTTGCTCTGCCGACACAGCTCTTTTACAGCGTTACTATTCCTGTAACACTTTGGTTCATTTCAAAGAACAAGAAGCAAAAGGGCAAAACGCTGTTTATAGATGCCCGCAAGATGGGTTATATGGTTGACCGCAAGCACAGAGATTTTACCGATGAGGATATTCAAAAGCTGGCAGATACATTTACCGCTTTCCAAGATGGAACACTTGAAGATGTAAAAGGCTTCTGTGCGGCTGCTGACCTTAAGGAAATCGAAAAGCAAGATTTTATCTTAACTCCGGGCAGATATGTCGGCATTGAGGAAGTTGAGGACGACGGAGAACCATTTGAAG
>JBJERD010000260.1:0-1865 GCA_051882095.1 Oscillospiraceae bacterium | reverse complement strand
AACTACTTGCCCGCCGTATTTCGTATGCAAAAAAACTTAAAACAGGCGTTTTTGACAAGTAAAATCGTTACATTACAGAAATGGAAATCAGCAGAGCGGCTTCAAAAATAAAGCCAACGCTTTACAATCCGTTGAATTTTCAGGCAAGATGTGCTATACTAAGTCGATAGCAAACGGTTTTCTGCCGGTATTGCTTCTGACAGCCAAACTATTCTCAAGAAACGAGGAAACGGGTATGACAGTAAGCTATAAAAAACTTTGGAAATTACTCATTGATAAAGATATGAAGAAGAAAGACCTTGAAAAAGCGGCGGGAATTAGCAACTATGTCATTTCAAAGATGAACAAGGGTGAAAACATCACAGTTGATATTGTGGGAAAGATTTGCAGCGCATTGGACTGTACGCCCAACGACATCATGGAATTTTACGATGACAGCAAGTAAGGGAGATTGTTGAAGTGAACACGATTTTAACTAAGATCACGCAGGGCGTGAATTTAAATAAAGAAAGAACACCTTACATATATGCAGTTGCCCTTATGGGACTGTTTACCTTCCTGTTTTTGGGTGCGGAATATTTATTTGTGGATGTACTTTCCCATATCGTATCGGAGGACAGAACCGTGCTGGCGCAAAATTATGCGTTGGGCATCAGCGCAGCAGGCTTTGCACTATATCCGCTGTTCAACCGTTTTTGCAAAGACCGGCTGAAAGCAGTATGCTCCGTTATCATCGGTTTTTTGTCTGTTTTGTGTCTTGTTTTCATCTGTTCGGGGACGGCTTATACAGCCATTTTCGCAACAGGGCTTGTTTTATTTCTGTTGCTCGGTTTGGTCGGCAGCGGTGTTTTTTATGTTTCTATGCGTATGATGAAAACGGACAAGTACTTAGCGAGATCTGTAGGGATTTCCTATGCGTTGGGTATCCTGCTCCAGTTTGCAAACAACAACCTTGTCCGTTCGGATACGGTGCAAGCGGTTGTTTTGTCTGTATTTTTACTGTTGCTTGTCTTGTTGCTGATAAAAAATGAACGGGATTTCTGCAAACAGGACGAAGCGCAAGCCGATGCTCCGGAAAAGGATGAAAAGGATAACAAAAATGAAATCGTAAAAGGAACAACCGTCGGTGCGCTTCTGATTCTGCTTGTGGTGCTGATGACCTGTATTTTCAGTACCCTTGACAACGTGGTGACACTTGTTCACGCAAACGGAGGAATGGATATCGGGCAAGGGCCGAGAATTCTGCTGGCGCTAAGTGGGCTTTCGGCAGGCTTCGTATTTGACATAAAGAATCGAAAATACATGGGAATCATTATATACTGCGTGATGGTGATGTCTACCATTTGCATCGCCGTGCTGGAATTCGCCGGTCCGTTTTTGGTGGGGCTGATCGTATTTTATCTCTCGGCAGGCTTCTTCGCCGTGTTCTTCACCTCCGGCTTTATGGAAATTGCCCGCCATATGAAAACGCCTGAGTTATGGGCAGGTATGGGACGGGCGGTCAATAACATTACTGCCGCAGCCATTGCCAATCCCGTTTTAGCCCTGCTGTCCTCAGACAGCAATCTTACCGTCATTGTCCTTGTGCTGGTTTTGTTTGTAGCGGTCAGCGTTGTGGCGGTCATATATACTTTTCAAAAGAAAACTTTTATGGAGCAACTCATCACAACCGCAGCCGAAGTAATGGACGAAAAAGAGAAGCTGCGCAGATTCTCGGAGGCATTCTCCTTCACGGACAGAGAAGCCGAGGTGTTTGCCTGCCTTGTCGGTACAGAAGACAGTATTCAAGTGATTGCGGAAAGCCTGTATGTTTCCAGACGGACTTTGAAACGGTATATATCCGCTATCTATGAAAAGACCGGAGT
>JBJERD010000259.1:0-12324 GCA_051882095.1 Oscillospiraceae bacterium | reverse complement strand
TAGCTATCGGAGAGCTGACTGACGGTCTTGTTATAAATCTTGACGCTGTTCCAAAGAAGTACGACGGTCTTGACGGAACTGAGCTTGCTATTTCCGAATCACAGGAAAGAATGGCTGTAGTTATCGCCAAGGAAGACGTTGAGAAGTTCATGTCCGAGGCTTCAAAGGAAAATCTTGAGGCTACACTTGTTGCAAGAGTGACAGAAGAGCCCAGACTTAAAATGAACTGGAACGGTAAAGAGATAGTTGACCTTTCAAGAGAATTTTTGAACTCAAACGGAGCTGAGAAGCATACTACCGTAAAGATCGATACGCCTGTTATCGCTCCCGAAAAGTCGAGCGAGGATTCAGCCGACAGATGGGAGGCTATGATATCTAACCTTAACATCTGCTCGCAGAAGGGTCTTGTTGAGCGATTTGACTCTACTATCGGTGCAGGTACTGTACTTATGCCTTACGGTGGTAAGTATCAGAATACTCCTACTCAGGCTATGGCTGCTAAGATCCCCGTTCTCGGCGGCGAGACCAAGACAGCTTCTATTATGGGCTGGGGCTTCAATCCTTTCCTGTCGTCTATAAGCCCTTATCACGGAGCGATCTCGGCAGTGGTTGAATCTATCTCCAAAGTTGTTGCAACAGGCGGTACATTTGAAAAGTGCTGGCTCACATTTCAGGAGTATTTTGAGAGAACACAGAATAATCCTTCACGTTGGGGCAAGCCATTTGCTGCTTTGCTGGGTGCATACAAAGCTCAGCTGGAGCTTGGCTGCGGTTCGATCGGCGGAAAGGACTCTATGAGCGGTACATTTGAGGAGATCGACGTTCCACCTACCCTTGTTTCATTTGCAGTTTCAACTGCTAAGACAGACAACATCATTTCTCAGGAATTCAAGAAAGCAAATTCCACAGTTATATACATCAAGCCCGAATACGACGAAAACAACATTGTGAACTTTGACTCACTCAAAGAGGTATTCAGAACTATTGAAAAGCTTATTGCCGACGGAAAGGTAGCTGCCTGCTGGTCAGTTTCATACGGCGGAATTTCGGAAGCTGTTGCTAAGATGGCAATGGGCAACAAGATAGGCTTCAGATTTACTTCCGACTGCACAGCCGAGGAGCTTTTCAGAGCCTGCTACGGTTCATTCGTTATCGAGCTTGCAGATGGCGTAAATACCGAAAATGTCGGACTTGACGAAAAGGCTTACCGTCTGCTGGGCGTTACTTCAAATGATTATTCCATCGTAACAAGCAAGTACACGGTAGACATGAACAGACTTGAAAAGCTTTGGGCTGAAAAGCTGGAGCCTGTATTCCCTGTCAAGGTCAAGGAACCCGATTACACTCCGAAGACATACAGCTACAGTGCTGATTCTAGAGTAAGTCCTGCTATAAAGGTTGCTAAGCCTAAGGTGCTTATCCCTGTATTCCCAGGCACAAACTGCGAATACGACACGGCAAAGGCTTTTGAAAATGCAGGAGCGGAAGCTGAGATATTCGTTGTAAGAAACCTTAACGCTGAGGCAATTTCAGAGTCTGTAGACGCTATGGAAAAGAAGATCAAGGAATCTCAGATAGTTATGCTTCCGGGCGGATTCTCAGGCGGTGATGAGCCTGACGGTTCAGGAAAGTTCATTGTATCGTTCCTGAGAAATCCACGTCTGACAGACGCTATACACGATCTGCTCAAAAACCGTGACGGACTTATGCTTGGTATCTGCAACGGTTTCCAGGCGCTTGTAAAGCTTGGTCTTGTGCCTTACGGCGAGATAGTTGACATGAGAGAAGATTCGCCTACTCTTACATTCAACACTATCCACCGTCACCAGTCGAAGATGGTAAACACCAGAATTGCTTCCAACAAGTCACCGTGGCTTGCTTCATCAAACGTTGGCGACATTCACAGCATTGCTATTTCTCACGGCGAGGGTCGCTTTGTTGCAACGGCTGAGGAGATAGCAAGACTTGCTGAAAACGGACAGATCGTAACTCAGTATGTTGACTTTGAGGGAAATCCGACGCTTGATATCCACTGCAACCCCAACACTTCTATTGACGCTATCGAAGGTATCACTTCTCCCGACGGACGTGTTCTCGGAAAGATGGGTCACTCGGAGCGTAAGGGCGTTGGCGTATGCATCAACGTTCCCGGCGAAAAGGATCAGCAGATCTTTGAAAACGGCGTAAAGTACTTCAAATAAAAGTTTCACAAGGGCGGACTTCTCCGCCCTTTGTTTTTAAGGAGAACAAAATGCTAAAGCAGATAATAAACTATGCTCCGCCTATATTTTTTCTTGTAATGGGCATTATAACCTTTGCCGCATACGGTATCGACAAGCGCAAGGCTATCAAAGGCGAGTGGCGTATTCCCGAAAAAACGCTGCTTTTATTAGACCTTGCGGGAGGATTTTTAGGCGGCTGGATAGGTATGTATGTATTCAGACACAAAACTAAGCACCCTAAGTTTTACATAGTTCAGTTCATTGCAACGCTGATATGGACTATGGTGTGGGGATTTATAATTGAATATGCAAAGATATAGAAACACAGCATAGCGAGATTTTACGCCGCTATGCTGTATTTTTTCTTATCTGATATTACTTTTTTCTATCCGCTCAATAAACCTGTCCGCAGTCTTTCTGCTGCGGAAGGTTATTATTTTTACATTGGGATACTCCGCAAGTATATCTGCCGTTTGCTTTTCCTGAGTTTTGTTGAAGTTCCATATGTACTTTATAAATTCACAGTCAGGCTTTTCTTTGCAGCCGTCAGCCATGTCAGTTCGGGAGCTGTTTATAAACATTCCCTTTGCCAAGCGTTTCAGATATCCCGTACTACAATCATATCTGCTGAGACGGAACCATATCACCAGCTCTTCACGGGCAAGACGAATTTCAAGCGTGTTTTTATAATATCCTTTTTCAAATGTTTTTCTTTTGTTTTCTCTGTTCATGGAATAGTCCTCCTGAATATCAATTTATTTGTATGATATTTTCGGGAGGCTCTGCCGAGATAGTCTGCAAACCTCCCGGTCAGAATACTATTACCTTCTTACATTTCATAATCAAAAAGCATACTCCTTACTATTTTTTTCTTATGGCAGCCGCAGAATTTTATGCTTGTGCATCGGCAGGCTGCGGCGTTACTGTCTTTTTCATTCTTGTTGTCTGTCTTTGAGCCATTACCAGCTTATAATATACGCCTTTGGCTTTCATCAGCTCGTTATGCGTGCCGAACTCTGCAAGTCTGCCTTTGTCAAGAACGATAAGCCTGTCGGCGCTGCTGAGGGTTGAAAGCCTGTGGGCTATGGCTATAGTCGTTCTACCCTTTGTAAGCTTGCCAAGCGCCTCTTGGATCTGCTTCTCGGTCTGGGTATCGAGAGAGGCTGTGGCTTCGTCAAGGATAATAATTTTCGGGTCGTGAAGAATGGCTCTTGCTATGGCAATTCGCTGCCGCTCTCCGCCCGAAAGCTGATATCCCTTGTTGCCTACTCTTGTGTTGTAGCCGTCGGGCAGCTTGACGATAAAGTCATGTGCGTTGGCTATCTTCGCCGCCTTGATGACTTCTTCAAAGGTGGCGTCGGGCTTTGCGTAGGCTATGTTTTCAAGAACGTTGCCATCAAACAGAAAAGTCTCCTGCAGCACCACGCCCACCTGTGAACGCAGGCTGTGCTGCGCAATATTCTTGATGTTTACGCCGTCAATGCGTATCTCGCCCTGAGTGCAGTCGTAAAGCCGCAGGATTAGATTTATCATTGTGGATTTTCCAACGCCCGAATGACCTACTATTCCGATCATTTCGCCCTTGTTTATTTTGCAGGATATACCCTTCAGCACGGGATTGTAAACCTTGTAGCCGAAATAAACGTCGTCAAATTCGATATCGCCCTTGATGTCAAGCTCAACAGGGTCATCGCTGTCGTGAACGTCGGTCTCTTCGTCCAGAATCTCAAACACCTTACCGGCAGATACAGCAGCGTCGGCAAAGGTTCTTGGTATCTGGATAAGCCAGCGCATAGGCTCATAAAGCATTGCCACATAGGTGGTGAACTGAATTAGCTGACCAAGGGTCATTGCCTTGTCAAGTATCATATTTCCGCCGAAATACAGCACAAAGAAATTTCCTATGGTCAGGATAAACTCCGAAAAAGGTATGGTGAGATACCACATTGTCTCAGCTCTTACCGCACTTTTGGCACATTCCAGCGAACAATTTGAATAGCGCTGTATCTCTCTCACTTCGTTGCCGTAGGATTTTACAACTCTTATTCCGTTAAGGATATCGTGGAGCGTTTCACCGTGGGCAACGTTTTTCTTCCACACCTTTGTATAGCGTATCGCCATTGTGTTGAACAGATTGTTTACTATGAGGAACACTATCGGCACAGGCAGAACAGTCATAAGAGCCAGCCGCCAGTCCATAACGAAAAGCAGCACTCCGATTATTACAAGTGACAGTATTTTTACTATAGCGTCCTTGCCGTTGGCTGTTATGAAATCCTCAAGCTTTGCGGCATCGTTGGAGACACGGTTTATAAGCTCTCCTGCCGTGCGCTTTGAAATTGAATTCATTGAAAGCTGCTGGGACTTTTCAAAAACGTCCTGTCTGAGATCCTTGCCCAGATTAAGAGCCACTTTGAAGCTGCTTTTCATGTTGAAATAATCAAACAATCCTGCAAGCAGCAAAACGCTGACGACTGCAATTATCACTCCTATAAGACCTGCCCAGTTTTCGCTGTGTGGGGTAACATACCTGTCTATGATGATCCTGTCAAGGTAAGGCATCAAGACCCATAGCGACTCGGACAGGATAGTACACAAAACGGCTATAGCAAAGTGTTTTTTATACGGCGCTATTCGCTTTACAAGCTTGACCATGGTCTTGCCCTTGCTTGTACAGTAAATGCACTCCTTGGCGCCCTCCAGCGGCAGACCGCATTTGGGGCAGACAGGTTCTTCACCGCCCGTTTCGGTTATAAGCTCGCCCGTTCTGACATAGTAATCAAGCAGCTTTAACAGCTCGGCATAGCGCAGGAAAAGATCCTGTGAGAAACCGCAGAAGCAGACAACTTCTTTGTCCTTCGTTGTGCCATGAGCCATTGATGTACCTATCTGCTGTTTGCACTCAAACTCACAAAAGTCCGAAATTTTGTACTCTTTATCAAGCTTTCCGTCAAGATAGACAAGTATTTTTTCGGCAGTCACGCAGAAATGCCCGTCAGCCGCTTCGCCGTCGTATGTAAAATTGAACGGCAGCGAATATATAATGCTCTCGTCCGCATTTTCGGGTTTTGAAAGGCATAAATTCATTTTATCACATCCTTTTGGTGGAGAAAACAATATTCTCTCATTGATTAAGTGAACATTTCCAGCACAAGTTGGCTTTTCTTATCAAGCTTATGTATATCAGGACAAAAATACTTGTTGCCGTCTGCGTCGTTGACGTAGAGATAATCATAGCCTATCATTCTGAAATTCTGATACCAGTCTCTGATACATATAGTTTTCTGTCCCGATGTGGTATCTGCCTTTACAAATATAGCTCCACGCATATTGTCCTTTATGTTATAGACTTTTGTGATTTCGGGCATATAGTATTTATATTCAAGATAACTGTCCAGAATATCGTACTGTTCCTGTGGAAGCTCATTCATATCCTTAATAACGCCTATTTCTCTGAATTCCTTTTCGTCGTTTTCGTAGGCAATGCTTATATATGTGGTTTTGGAATTAAAGGGTATCAGCCGTGTAGGCGTTACCTTATGATAGAGCTTTCCGTCAAGGTCAAGGGTAAGATAGCCGCTTTTTTCTTTTGTAAATCTCAGCTTGCCGCAGTCGAGGATAGTCAGCTTATCGACCTCGTAGATCTCTTCCGCTGCGTTTATATTATCTGACATGGTTATCACTCCTTTTTATTCTTCTCCCGCCTTAAAATTGTATATCGGCTTAATTACGTCGATTATCTCTGCCGTGTCTCCTATGTTATCAACAATATCCTCCATCTTTTTATACGCCATAGGGCTTTCGTCAAGAGTTGCTGCGCTTACCGATGTTGTGTAAATGCCCTGCATCTGCTTTTTGAATTCCGATACGGTAAAGGTATGCTTAGCCTGAGAACGTGACAAAAGTCTTCCTGCGCCGTGAGGAGCTGAACAATTCCAGTCGGCATTGCCCTTTCCTCTGCAAATCAGACTGCCGTCCTTCATATTAATAGGGATAAGCAGTCTTTCGCCCTGCTGTGCGGAAACTGCGCCTTTTCTCAATATCATATTATCGGTGTCTATATAGTTATGGATAGTAGTAAAGCTATCGGTTACATGAAGTCCCATACCCTTGATTATCTCGTTCATCATCGCCTGACGGTTGAGCATGGCAAACTCCTGAACTATTTTCATATCGTGAATATACTGCTCAAACAGCTCTCCCTGGGCATATGCAAGCTCTTTGGGAACGCCAGTCCGCTTTGTGCTTTTACACTTGATTATCTCCTTTTCTATCTGCTTTTGCTTTCCCTCCGACTTAAGTCTTGCTATCAATTCATCTATATCTGACTTTGAAGAGCCGTTCAGCCGCTTGTATGCTTCATCCTGATAGTAGCCTGCAACCTCTACGCCCAGATGACGTGAGCCTGAATGTATAACGATATATATGGCGCCGTCAGACCCCTTGTCGGCTTCGATAAAATGATTTCCTCCGCCCAAAGTCCCGATGCTTCTTTCCGCTCTTACAGAATTTATCTTATCATAGCAGTAAAGCTTGGTCAGGTCTATTTTCTCGTTGTATCTGTGGGGCTTCTCTCTTATCGAAAAGCCTGAGGGTATGCTTCTGTAAATTAGCTTGTCAAGCTGCATGACCTCGATATGCTTTTCTTTCAATCTCACGGTCTCCATTCCGCAGCCTATATCAACGCCGACTAAATTGGGTACGACCTTATCGGTGATAGTCATTGTTGTTCCGATAGTGCAGCCTGCTCCTGCGTGAACGTCGGGCATTATTCTAATTTTTTGATTTTCCGACATCGGCTGATTGAGCAAGGCTATTATCTGCGAGACAGCGCCCTCGTCGATTACTTCTGTAAATACCTTTGCGGTATTATACTTGCCTTGTAATTCTATCATGTATTCTCCCTCCTTTATGAATATATATCTTCTGTACTTATTCCTGAATAAACTGCAGCGCCTCCGACTGGAGCTTATACAGCTCGTAATACTTTCCCTTTGCTCTGATAAGACGGTCGTGAGTTCCCGTTTCTTTCAGTTCGCCGTTTTCGATAACGCACAGCATATCGGCGTCACGAAGGGTCGAAAGCCTGTGAGCAATGGAAATTATTGTTCTGCCCTGCTTCAGCGAGTCTATTGCTGCCTGTATCTTACGCTCGGTGCGGGTGTCCATTGAAGCGGTAGCTTCGTCCAGAATTAGAATGTTCGGCTTCTGGATTATGGCTCTTGCAATGGAAATACGCTGCTTTTCACCGCCCGAAAGCGATATGCCGCCCTCGCCTACCTTGGTATTGTATCCCTCGGGAAGCTTAGTTATAAATTCGTGAGCGTTTGCGGATTTTGCCGCCTCGATGACCTCTTCCATTGTAGCTTCGGGATTGGCATAGCGGATATTATCAGCTATTGAGCCGATAAACAAAAAGGTCTCCTGCGATACGATACCGATGTTTCGCCGCAGGTCTGCCGTGGCTATTTTTCTTATGGGCACTCCGTCTATGGTGATCTCTCCGCTCGTTACGTCGTAAAGCCTTGCCATAAGATTTATTATCGTTGACTTTCCTGCGCCTGTTTTTCCGACTATTCCGAACATATGACCAGCCTGAACCTTAATGGAAACGTTCTTTATTATGGGATGACCTGCTTCATACTCAAAGGACACGTCTTTAAGCTCTATATCGCCCCTCATGTTTTCGATATGTACGGGGTCGTCGTCCTCTTTGACAGTAGGAAGAGCGTCCATTATCTCGAACATTCGTGAGGCTGCGTCCATGCATTTTGCCCAACGGTCGCCTATCCATGTGAAAAAGTGTATAGGCTCGCCTGCCATTTCGGTATATGACACCAGCGCAGAAAGCGCTCCGAAAAGTATATGACCCTTGATGACCATTACTGCTCCAAGGCAGAAAACAAGCTTGTTTACTGTTCGGTAAAAGGTCCATATAACGGGGATAGTGCTTGCTATTCGCGAATTTATCCTGCAGTTTATTGCAAATGCGTCGGTATTTTTTACTCGGTAGCGCTCAATCTCTCTGTCCTCTTTAGCGAATGCCTTTACAACACGCTGACCGTTCATAACATCGGAAAGAACCGAATTTGCGGAACGTGTGGCGACGTCAAACTTTCGGTAAAGCTTTCGCTGGTTGTTGTAGAACCTGCTCTGGACTATCTCTATCACGGAAATAGTAAGGATTATTCCCAATGAAAGCAGCGGCGAAATTATAAGCATCATCACTGCAATGCCAAGAATTTTCACCACGTTTACGATACCGTACGGCACTATGTCGGTGAAAAACCAATAGATATTCTGACTGTCACGGTCAACTCTCGACATCAGAGAGCCTGTCTGCTTGCCTGTGAAAAAGTCAAGCGAGAGCCGCTGCATTGATGAGAATATCTTCACCCTAAGTTTATGGGTCACAGCAGGCACTACTCTTGATGTGATTATTCCCGAAACCACACGCAGCAGCATTGACGCTATATTTATTCCCACCATGACCATTACGATCATCAGTATTTTGCCGTAATACTTACCGTTCTCGGCAAGGACTTCGTCATAAAACACCTGCGAGCCGAACATGGGCGCTAGCACCGCAAGAACATTACTGATAACAAGCGTAAGCAGTATAAGAATGACAGCCCACTTGAATTCTCCGAACATTGTCAGCAGACGTTTGAACACCGAGCGGCGGTCAACGCATCTTGGGCAGACGGGTCGGTTCGGGTCGGGATAGGGCTCTCCGCACACAGGGCAATGGGTTTTGATGCCCTCCAGCAGCGAATCGTCGATAGGCTCGTTATGCGCCGTGCAGTTTACACGCTGCGAAAACTTTTCAAACTTATCAGCAAAGCCAAGAGAAAATCTTGCTATAGGAAAATCTTCTCCCTGCTTATTCTTGAGCATAAGCCGTGCGGAATTTGCATATCTGTCAACGTACATTTCTTCAATATCGGAAATAGAGTATTCGCTGTAGCCGCTCACGGTAAAGTCAATCAGATTTTTTCGCTTTGAACCTCTTTTCATTTTGCCGTATTGCTCATATCCGCTGAGCACCGACAAAGTGCTCTCGGTGAACGTAATATAGACGTCGATATATCTGCCCTCGCCGTCAAGGTCAGCCTTTACGCAGTAAAGAAGCTCATCGGTCATTACTCCACGCTTTAAAAGCTCCGTCTGCATTGGCTGAGGCAGCACGTCAAAGTATTTCATATTTTCATATTCCCCCTTCCAAAGCCGCCTTTTATACATCTCGGCGGCAAAAACACGCAAAAAAAGACCTCTGATACAGCATATCAGAGGTCGTTATTTCACATATTTACACTAACGCAATTATCGCAAGGACATAAAATCAGCAACGATAAAAAGGCGCAGGTAAAACGACGTCTGATACGAATAGGATATTTCTCTCCTTAAGTATATTCTTTATTGTCATTTTACCCACCCCTTTCTGTATTTTAGTTTTGCGCAATCACGCAAGTCTTAGTATAAACTGTTTTTTTGATTTTGTCAATAGTTTTTTTCATATTTTTTATAATTTTTTTGTATAAGAAAATACAAAGCAGCTTTTTCAGTTGACAATTGACAATTATTGTATCACACTAAAACAGTTAATTGCTTAGCTTGTCTAAGAAAGTATATATTTCTTTTCTGCGCCTGTCGCTGCCCTTGAAGTAATACCACAACAATAAATCAAAGTCTTTTCTGGTGATATCTTTATTGACTTTTTCTCTGATCACAGCTATTATTTTACCTATCAGTTGGTTATATCCCTTATAATCTGTAGCATCTTTCTTACCGAATGTCTCGCTTATTGTTCCGGTAAACTCTTTATTACCTCTTGTTTTGTGACGAAAATATTTTTCTCCACAATAAACATAAGCGTAATACGGAAGAACTTCGCACAACACAGAATCATAAATAGAATAATCATCTTTTCTGAAACAATACCGATTGCAAAAGGCGCAGAATTTTGATGCAAAAGAAATGTTGTTTCGACCTTTGACCAAACCGGCGATATCATTTACTATCCCGGATTCGCCTTTTTCTATCTTTTGGCTTAAATGTGTCATTAGTGATAATCCTTCTACAGTAAGCTTAATTCCTTGATTGCTGTTTTTGGTATTACCCGAAACGCTGAGATGTGTAGAGTTCTCCTTATCTATCAACCTAACAACTCTCTCCAGCGTATCCTTATCAGTGGGAAAGCCCTTTGATAATATGCCTGCCGATGAACTCTCGCAGGTTTCGTCAAATGAATCTCTATAACCGGAATCAATTTTGATTATGCCGTTTATAAAGATGATGTTTTTCTCTGTAAACGCAGGAAAATTGTTTTCATCCATATCAAGTACATAAGGATCAGCCGATATACCGCTCATTTTGTCATCTCCTTTAATGATTAAACGTGTAAAAAACGTGTACAGCAAAAATAAAACCACTCGAAAAGTCGGTTTTATATTGCTCTGAGTTGTCTGCATGAAACAGCTATTCTTTCGCAGCGGAACAAAAAATCCGACACCACCAAATGATGTCGGACTTTGCCCCTTGCAGGCTAGCACTGGCGGAGACGGTGGGATTCGAACCCACGGAACGTGTTACCGTTCAAACGATTTCGAGTCGTTCTCGTTATGACCACTTCGATACGTCTCCATGAAAATTACTTATATATTATACTACATATCCAAAGCAATTGCAACCCCTAAATCAAAATTTTATTTAAAAATCGAAAAAAATTTTGATTTTTTCTGTCGGTACTTGAAATTATCAGCACTTTGTAGTATAATATTACTGTGTATTCTCAGAATAGCGACAAAGTATTCTGATATTACCGATTTTTCACGAAAAGGAGGCAGCCCGGGCAAAACGGCGGCAGCGCCGTGTAAACTTAAAGTGGCGTGATATTATGAATTTTAACGTTAAAATAGGCTCAAAGCCCGAAAAAACTGTAATTGCCGCAACTGCTGCGGTAGTTCTTGCTATATTTTTCGACGGGCAAAAAAAGAAGATCAAGCACCCCGAAAAGTATAAGAACTTTCCCAAGAGAGTAGCCTCCAATTACAAGCTGATAGACGCAGCGCTTAAAAAGACTGTGGCTAAGGATCTGTATAAAAAGACCAAGGAGCATTATAAAAGTCCTGTGCTTGAAAATCTTGAAATTGAAAACGGCGAATTTATAGACATCTAAGGTGACGCTATGAAAAAATATCTTATGCGCTACAGAGAGTACATATTGCAGCGCCTTAACGACGACAGCTGCGATCTCAGACAGCTGCTTGAATATCATGAAAAGCATATCGGATTTTTTATGCACGAAAGGCTTATACATCTTATCGTCACCGTGCTTTTTGCGCTGCTGACGGTGGCTTGCTTTATCGTTATCGTCTGCACCGATAAGGTAATTCTCATTCCACTTGCATTGCTGCTGCTTGTTTTGCTTGTCCCTTATATCAAGCACTACTATTTTCTTGAAAATCAGACGCAGGAGCTTTACAGGGACTATGAAAAGATATGCGCAAAGCTCGGCGGATTTTCCCTTGAAGATAATGATAAGAAAGATTGATTTTTATGTATAACAGCTACACAAAAGAACAATGGAAAGGCAGCGTTATCACTTCTCCCCTGCCGCCTACGCTTGTTACCTGCGGCAGCATGGATTCACCCAACGTTTTTACCGTTGCGTGGACGGGCATAGTAAACACTCAGCCGCCGATAACTTATATCTCGGTCAGACCCGAAAGGTATTCCTATGAGCTTATCAAAAAAAGCGGCGAGTTCGTCATAAACCTGCCGACGGAGCAGCTGGTAAAAGCTGTGGATTACTGCGGAGTCAAATCGGGCAGGAACACCGATAAATTCAAGAACATGGGGCTGTCTGTGCAGCCGTCGTCCGAGCTGGAGTGTCCGCTGCTTGAACAGTCTCCAGTAAATATAGAGTGCAAAGTCCGTGAAGTGATAGAGCTTGGCACTCACCATATGTTTCTAGCGGATATTGTTAAGCTTGACGTTGCAAAGGAGCTTATCGACAGCAGCGGCAGGCTTGCTCTTGAAAAGGCGGGGCTTATCGCTTACGCTCACGGAGGGTATTTTGCTCTGGGCAAAAAGCTGGGCA
>JBJERD010000258.1:0-1874 GCA_051882095.1 Oscillospiraceae bacterium | reverse complement strand
CGATGTATGATATTGCATTTGTAAGTATGCTGAAATAAATTCGTACGCCAAGTATGTTTCCAAGCATTCCGCCGAACATAATAGCTACAGATACAGTTACCATTACCTCCAGACAGGTCTTTCCCGGGTCGAACGATAAAAATGAAAAGCAGACTGCTCCTGAGAAAATTGCATGGCAGATCGCAAGCGCAAGGGAGTATGGCTCGTAGAAATCAAATTTAAAAGAGTTCAGCTCCAGAAACATGAGTACCAGTTCTACGGCAATGTAGACGGGAAAGCCGATTTTGATCCATTTCCGCATACGGACAGTGCGTCCTATGAGGATTATCGAGAGCAGCAGGAATACAAAGCCTGCTGCTTCGCAGGCGTAAGCTATTACCTCAATGAATTTTATTACAATGCCCTCTGAACCGAAAGTCTTGTAATATATGTAGCAGACCAGACTGAACAGCACGAAAAAAATGTTGCCTACAAGTCCGAATGTCAGCCCCCTTGAAAGCTTTTCATGCATTGCGGCCTCCTTATCCGAGAGCTTTCAGCGCTCTCTGACCGATATCCTTTCTGTAGTGAGCGTTCTCAAAGGATATCTTCTTAACTCCCGCATATGCGTTGTCAATTGCGCTGTAAAGCGATAGTCCCTTTGCGGTAACTCCCAGAACTCTGCCTCCGTTTGTGAGGAATTTGCCCTCAGAGAGCTTTGTTCCGGCGTGGAAAACTTCGCAGCCGTCAACCTGTCCGCACTTGTCAAGTCCCGAAATTTCCAGTCCCTTAGGATATGAAAGAGGATATCCGCCGCTTGCCATAACTACGCAGGCGCAGCTTCCGTCGCTCCACTTTACGTCGATATCCGAAAGCTTGTGGTCGTAAATCGCCATCATGATGTCAGCAAGATCGGTCTCCAGCATAGGAAGAACCACCTGAGTCTCGGGGTCGCCGAAACGGCAGTTATACTCAATAACCTTAGGACCATTAGGAGTTATCATAAGACCGAAGTACAGACAGCCCTCAAAAGTCCTGCCCTCAGCGTTCATTGCATTGATAGTTGGCAGGAAAATCTTTTCCATGCACTCTTTAGCAACGTCCTCTGTGTAGTAGGGGTTTGGAGCGATAGTGCCCATTCCGCCTGTGTTAAGACCTTCGTCATTGTCATAAGCTCTCTTGTGATCCATCGAGGAGATCATAGGAACAACGGTTTTTCCGTCAGTAAACGACAATACAGACACCTCGGGACCTGTGAGAAATTCTTCAACAACGATAGTCGAGCTGCTTTCGCCGAACTTTTTATCGTCGATCATAGAGTGGATAGCTTCAACAGCTTCCTCCTCGTTCTGAGCAAGAATTACACCCTTTCCAAGAGCAAGACCGTCCGCCTTGATAACAGCAGGGTAAGTGTTCTGCTCCTTGACGTAAGCCACAGCAGACTCGCTGTCGGTGAAAACTTCATATTTTGCTGTAGGAATATTGTATTTTTTCATCAGATCCTTTGAAAAGACCTTAGAGCCTTCGATAATTGCGGCTGCCTTTTTAGGACCGAAGGTCTTGAAGCCCTCTGCCTGCAATGCGTCAACCATACCGAGAACCAGCGGATCGTCAGGAGCGACAACTACCATGTCTACCGAAAGCTTTTTTGCAAGAGCTACAACTCCGTCGATGTCCGTAGCCGAAACGTCAAAGCATTCTGCGCCGTCTGCGGCAATTCCGCCGTTTCCTGGCGTGCAGTATATCTTTTCAGCCTTTGGAGACTGAGCAAGCTTTCTGATGATTGCGTGTTCTCTTCCGCCGCTGCCGACAACCAAAAATTTCATTATTATTCCTCCCAGTACAATGTCAGAAAAATCTTATATCTGACGGTGATAAAAATAGTGTTGTAGATT
>JBJERD010000257.1:2562-12347 GCA_051882095.1 Oscillospiraceae bacterium | reverse complement strand
TCACAAGGTAAAGGTAGTTGAGGGCGGAATTTCCGTAGGTCAGCAGGCGCACTTCGCCGTTGACAAAAAGAACCGCCTTGCAATAATGAGAAACCATTCCTGCGCACATCTGCTTCAGGCTGCGCTGAGAAAGGTTCTGGGCGACCACGTTCATCAGGCAGGCCAGCTTGTGGACGCTGAAAGACTGAGATTTGACTTCTCACACTTCAACGCCATGACCGAGGAAGAGAAAAACAAGGTCGAAAAGCTTGTTAACAAATATATTTTCAAGGCGCTTGATATCACCATGAAAGAAATGCCTATCGCCGAGGCTCAGAAGCTGGGAGCAATGGCTCTGTTCGGTGAGAAGTACGGCGAGACTGTAAGAGTCGTTACGATGGGCGAGGGCGAAGACACCGCTTCTATCGAGTTCTGCGGCGGTACTCACCTTAATAATACCGCCAAGATCGGTCTGTTCAAGATCGTTTCCGAAAGCTCAGTTGCTTCGGGCGTAAGAAGAATCGAAGCAGTTACGGGAACGGGAGTTCTTGAGCTTATTAAGGATAATCTTGATCTGATAACAAAGGCTGCCCAGACGCTAAAGGTCGCAAATCCGCTGGAGCTTGTAACAAGATGCGCAGGTCTTATGCAGGATATCAAAAAGCTTGAAAAGGAAAAGGACGCTTTGCAGAGTGAGATATCCAATCTTAAAACAAAGTCGCTGTTTGATAATCCTACAGTTGTGGGCGGCGTAAAGGTCGTAACAGCCATGCTCACCAATACATCTGCTGACGCTCTGAGAAAAATGGGCGACGATATAAAAGCAAGAGAAGCAGACGTTGTTGCAGTTATTGCAGGCGTTGACGGCGACAAGGCAAACTTTGTTGCCGTTGCAGGCAAGAACGCAGTTGCAAACGGCGCACACGCAGGAAAGATCGTCGGCAAGGTAGCTGCTCTCACAGGCGGAAAGGGCGGCGGACGTCCCGATTCGGCTATGGCAGGAGTAGGCGACAGATTCAAGATCGACGAGGCTCTCGACAAGGTAGCCGATATCGTAGGAGAATTTGTAAAATAATAAAGAGATATTCGCAGCGGCAGGCGGCGGGCAGCGCCGCTTTGCCATTAAGCTGCCGCATTGAAACAGGAGGTAATTTTGTATGGAAGATTGTCTGTTTTGCAAGATCGTAAAGGGTGAGATCCCCTCAACAAAGATCTATGAGGACGAAACGGTTTATGTTTTCAAGGATATTGCGCCTACTGCGCCTGTCCACTATCTGCTGATCCCAAAGGAGCATATTTCAAAGCTTGACGACATTACTCCCGAAAACAGCGGAGTTATCGCTCATATTTATGAGGTTATAGCAAAGCTGTCCAAAGATTTGGACTTGAAAGACGGTTTCAGAGTAGTTTCCAACTGCGGCGAGCAGGCAGGACAGACCGTGTTCCATATCCATTTCCACCTGCTTGCAGGAAGACCGCTTGAATGGCCGGCAGGCTAAAAACGGATAGGTGTGCGGCATGACCAGAAAGTTTGCTTGGTGGGGACTTTCGTTCCTGTCGGGACTTGTTCTTTTCTGCGCCGACATGGGCGAAAGCCTGTGGGTATTCGTTTCAGCTGCTGTCGCTGCAGGTGCGCTGATGTTTGCCGCACTTAAAAAATATCGGGTGTATGTTTTGTCTGTGGTCGTCTGCGTGCTGCTTGGACTTTTCTGCGGAGAAATATACACCTGTTTTCGTTATGATAAAACCGCCGCTCTTGACGGCAAGACCGTTACCATAGACGGCTTTATCACCGACTATGCCTACATCGGAAGCGACAGCTGCCGCATTACCGTGAAAGGAAAAATAAACGGCGTAAGCGCAAAGATAACTTATTTTGCAGACAACGACGATTATGAATACTACGAGAAAGTAAAAGTCACGGGAAAGGTAGAACTTATCGCTGATACGCTGAATTTTCAGTCGGCGGAATATTATTATCCCAAGGGAGTATTTCTTCAAGGCAGCGGAGATGTTAATATAACTAGAAGCGGCGAATGTGTAAATATTTTTCTGAGAGCCGTGAAACAATTTCGTGACTATACGGCGCATTGCCTTTCGGCAACTCTTGAAAAAGAGCAGAGCGGCTTTCTGAAAGCTTTGCTGTGCGGAGATAAATCGGACGTTGACAGCGTGACCAAAACAAAGCTTTACCGCAGCGGAACAGGTCATATGTTTGCGGTTTCGGGGACTCATCTGACTGCTGTTTCCATGTTTGTAAGTCTGCTTGCAGGCTGGCTTGTAAGCTCAAAGAAGATAAGATTTGCGGTAACGGAAGCTGTTATTCTGGGATTTATGGCATTTGCAGGCTTTTCGCCGTCGGTAACAAGAGCGGGCATAATGCTTTCGGCAGTTTATTGCTCGGACGTTTTCAGGCGCAGAGCCGACTGTCTGAATTCTCTGGGAATATGCTGCGTTTTTATGGGCGTAGCTGATCCGTATGTGGTGAAAGACCCTGCGTTCATACTTTCCTTTGCCGCCGCATTTGCGGTAGGAGCAGTATATCCAAAGCTTGCAGCGCTGACAGGCGAAAGGCTTAAAGGTCCGCTGAAATATGTTATTATGACTACCGTCATTCTGTTTGTGACAATGCCTTTTGCCGCAAAGCTTTTCAGCGAAACTTCTGTGATCTCGCCTTTGACTAATCTTATCATGACGCCAATGTGTACCCTTGCCCTTGTGATGTGCTTTTCGGCAATGCTTTTCGGCGGCGCAGGTGCGTTATCACAGATACTTTTCCGACTTTCGGGAGCTTTGGCTTCGGCGGTAATGAAATGCGCCGACTTCTTCTCGGCATTTGAATTTGCCGCCATGCCTTCAAGGTATCTGCACATAATGACCGTTTTCGCTCTTGTCGGGTGGCTGGGTATATTCTTAGCGGTGAAGTTCGGCAGGCTGCGTATTTTTATCGCCGCTGCCGCAGCCGTTTACGGAGGGCTTTTCTGCTGTACCGCTTTTGTGCGCATGGCAGATAAGGACAGAATGCATATCATCATACTTCCGCAGGATAAAGGCTGCGCCGCTTTGGTATATCAGAACGGCAGCGGAGAAATACTGGATATCGGCTCGAAAGGTTCGGCTGTGTATCCTTTGCAGAGAGCCTTGTCATCAAGAGGGGTGGTACGGCTGAACGCCGTCTTTATAGGCAGCGGATATTACTACACAAGAAACATATATGAAAACGAACTTTACTCCGATTGTGAAAACTATATCTCAGTCAATAACGGCTCTGCTTTTTCAGAATTTAACGAAGCGGTGATAGAAAGCTCAGAGGGCGGATATACCGCTTCATGCGGAGAAAAAAGCGTTTTTATCGGCAAAGACTGCTTTACCGCAGAGGATAATGTTTACGACCTGACCGAAGAAAGCTACCCCATTGAGATAGTTTTCGACGGAGATAGATCAACCATAAGGAGGCTTGACTATGCCTTTAACTAACAGCACAGAGCTGGCTAAGAAAATAAGAGCGGAGCAATACGACAGTCTGTATTACTTCTACGGCCACGATGTGGGCGCATTGGAGGCGTATGTAAAAAAGCTTATCAGAAAGCTTTGTCCTCCCGAAGCGCAGGTAATGAATCTGCATCAGTTTGACGGAAAAGCTCCCGACATTGCAGGCATAGCCGACGCCTGCGAAGCGCTGCCGATGTTTGCTTCAAGAGTGGTCGTGACGATAAACGACCTTAACATGGACAGCACAGTAAAGGCTGACGGCGACGATCTTAGGAGAATACTTTCCGACCTGCCCGAAACTACAGTCGTGATAATTTACTCAACGGGAGTTGACCTCTATAAAAACAAGCGCAGTCTGACAGACAAGAACAAGCGCTTCTGCGATTTCTGCGCAAAGCATGGCACAGCCTGCGAGTTTGCATATAAGCGAGCCTATGATGTGGGCAAGAACATTGTCGCCGCCGTCCGCAAGGCAGGCTGCGATATTTCAAAAGCTGATTCGGAATATCTTGCCGACTGCTGTCTTTGCGACACTTCATTCGTAAATCAGGAGATAGAAAAGCTGACGGCTTATGCAGTAAACCGCACCATCACCCGTGAGGACATAGACGCTTTGTGCATAAAGCGTGTGGAATCGGACGGCTTTGCGCTGGCAATTAATATCCTCAGAGCAAATGCTCCGTTGGTATTCAACAGGATAAGAGAGCTTTCGGATCAGAATTACGAGGCGTTTGAAATACTGGGAGTGATAAGCTTTTCAATGACCGACCTGTACCGTGCAAAGCTGGCGAGGGCTTCGGGAAGGTCTGTTTCCGACTGCACGGCTGATTTCAGATACGGCAAAAACCGTGAGTTCGCCGTAAAAAACGCCTATTCAGAGTGCTCCAACATGACCTGCGAAAGAATAAGGCAGTCGCTGAAAATTCTTTCAGATACCGACCTGCTGCTCAAAACACGTTCACAGGGCAAGGCAGGGGATATGCTGGCTCTTGAGCAGGCTGTGGCAAAGGCTATGGCGCTCAGGTGCTGATGACGGACAAGGATGCTGCTATGGAAAAGATAAAGGTCTCTCAGGCGATAATCGTTGAGGGGAAGTATGATAAAATAAAGCTTTCCTCTTTTATCGACGGGATAATCATATGTACAAACGGCTTTCGGATATTCAAGGATAAGGAAATGGCTGAGCTTATCAGGTATTACGCCGAGAAAAGCGGAATAATAATCCTTACCGATTCCGACTCAGCAGGCTTCAAGATAAGAGGTCATCTCAAAGGGATATGTCCAAAGGGGAGCATAATAAATCTCTACATTCCCGATGTTTTCGGCAAGGAAAAGAGAAAGGCTGTTCCCTCAAAGGAGGGCAAGCTGGGAGTTGAGGGGATAGACGTTTCGCTGCTCAGAAAAACCTTTGAGGAGGCAGGCATTACAGGCGAAACGGTACCCGAAAGAGAGCCCATAAGCAGGCTTGACTTTTACGAGCTGGGTATAACGGGCTGCGAGGGCAGCTCTGAAATGCGGCACAGGATAGCAAAGGCTCTGGAGCTTCCCGAGCTTCTCACCGCAAATGCACTGCTTGAAGTGGTGAACACTATGTTCGGCAGGCAGGAATTTTTTGATTTTGTAAATGAGCTTAAAGAAAGGGCGGATAACACTTGACATATTCGGGAATATTGTTTCTCTATTTCTTTCTGCCCGTTTTTATGGGGATATACGGCATAACAAGACCTAAGCACCGAGCTGAGATACTTGTTCTTGGCTCTGCCTGCTTTATTGCATGGGCGCAGCCGCTGGGACTTATCAATCTGGCGGTGTCGGCGCTGTCTGCTTATGTGGGCGGAATTGTTATTTACAATTTCCGTGAGAGCAAGGCAAAGGGCAGAGCGGTGCTGGCGTTGTGTTCTGTAGTCAATGGGGCTATGTTCTTTGCTTTTGCCTACAGCAATTACTGCCCTGTGGATATTTTCAGCGGTCTGACGGGAACAGACGGACAGTTCAGGCTTTATACCGCTTTCGGCGTGGGAGTTTACACTCTTCACAGCATTTCCTACTGCGCCGACGTTTACAAAGGCAGATATCAGCCGGACGGCGGATTTTTTCATGTGTGCGCCTATGTGGGATTTATGCCGTCGCTTACCTGCGGACCGATAGTAAGGTATTCCGATGTGTCTGACACAATATCTGCACCGTCAATAAAAAGCGGTCTGCTTTCCGACGGAATACTGCTGTTTCTCCGTGGACTTGCCGAAAAGGTCATACTTGCAAATCAGCTTGGCGGCTTCTGGAAGGATATAAGCTCCGTAGGAGCAGCAAGGCTTTCGGCGCCTGCGGCATGGCTTGGTGCGCTGATATTCGGATTCTGGTTCTACTATGAATTTCAGGGCTTTTCACATATGGCAAGAGGCTTTGCGGCAATGCTTGGCTTCGACATCAAGCCTAATTTCGAGCTGCCGTTTTCAAAAAGCTCATTAAAGGAATTCATTCTTTCCTTCAACACATCTCTTGTGGGCTGGATAGGAGATCATATTTATCAGCCGCTTTACGGCATGGGCAAAAAGACACGCTTTTCACGGATAAGAAATATTCTTTTTGCCGCCCTGCTTATGGGTATGTGGTACGGCTTCGGAAGAAATACCATACTGTGGGCTTTGTTCGTCGCCGTGTTCGTGTGTGTAGAGGATTGCCTTGACAAGCAGCTGAAACGTTTGCCTGCGGTTATCCGTGCTGTGCTCACGCAGCTGATAATGCTTGTCAGCTGGGCGGTGCTTTCGGGACTTTCCCTTTCGGACAGCATGGGCTATTTAAAAGCCATGTTCGGCGGCGGAAACGCCATAGACAACGGTCTGACATGGTATTTTGTAAAAACCTCGGCGTTTGTGCTTGCTCTTTGTATCATCTTTGCGTTGCCGCTTTTCGGATTTATCCAGAAAAAGCTTGGAAGCATAAAAACAGGAGTTATCACGGCGGCAAAGCCTGCCATAATCCTTGCTCTAATGATACTTAACACAGCCTTTATGCTTGCACAGCCCGGCATGAGCGGTTTCGGCTTCTGAACACGGGAGGATAATGATGAAGAAGATCATTGATATAATTTCGGCTGTATTGTTTTTCAGCATAATAATAATGTTTACGGCAAGCGCAGTTCTTTATCAGGTGAACACAGGCGAAACTTCAAAGCTTTGCAGCCTTGCCGACAGAAAAACTGCGGAAAGCTATGCTTCGGGCATTTTTCCTCTTTCGGAAAACTGGCGGTCGATGTACAGCAGTCTTACCATAAAGACAGGTCAGGAGAAGATAGGAGACGTTTATGCCACGGATAACAGGCTTATCGAGGTGTTCGACAGCGCAGATGTCCGTCAGATAGATGCTTCGGTGGAACAGATAAACCAATTTGCGGGAAGATACAAGGATATCCCCATGTATGCAATGCTTGTTCCCACAGCTTCGGGAATATATTCGGCAGACCTGCCCATACTTGCTTCGGCTGCCGACCAGCAGAAGCTTATTGATGAAATATATTACAAGCTGGACAAGCATATAGTCACGCTGGATGCATACAATCCGCTGTTCTCGTCGAGAGACGACTATATCTATTTCAAGACCGACAGCAGATGGACGGCTTACGGAGCGTATGTGGTATACGAAAAGGTAATAAACAAGCTGGGCTTTCAGACGGTTGACCTTTCAAATTACGATATAGAATACGCCGACCGCCATTTTCTCGGCAATCTTTATGAGAAGACCTATTACGGCGGAGCGGACGCAGATACCATAAATATTTTCAAAAACAAAAACGGAAGCTTTGTTACGGGTACGGCTGCATACAGCGGAGAGCAGCAGTTTACTTCAAAGTCGGTATATTATAATCCTGCGCTTAAATCCGATGACAAATACGGTATTTTCTTAAACGGCGACTCCTTCGGAAAATACACCGTCTATACCTCCAACGAGAACGCTCCAAGACTGCTGATAATAAAGGGCAGCTATGCAAACTGCTTTGTGCCGTTTCTGACTCCCCACTACAGCGAGATAACGCTTGTTGACCTGAAGCAGTTTGAAAGCGGCAGACTGGAAGATATTGCAGACCCCGAGTATTACGATCAGATATTGTTTTTGTATGATATTGCCGATTTTAACGGCTGCGATGATTTTTATTTGCTCAACGGCGGCGTTTCTCCTTGAAATGTGACGGATAATGTGGTATAATAATATCAGTACCGCCGTGAGCACAGTGGAAAGACGGCGGCGCTGTCAGAAAGCTTTGCATCGGCAACAGTTAAAAATGAAAGGTTGGTTCAAATGAGCAGTTATACTAAATATATTAACCTTATAGACCTTAACGACTATCCCGTTTCGTGGTGGAATCAGCTTCTTGAGCTGGGGCATGAGATAAAGGAAAATCCCGAGAACTACAGCGAGGCTTGCAAGGGTAAAATAATGGGCACGCTGTTTTATGAGCCTTCCACCAGAACACAGATGTCTTTTCAGACTGCAATGCTGAGACTTGGCGGGACGATAATCGGATTTGACAATCCTGCCACATCTTCTGTTGCAAAGGGCGAAAACATAAAGGATACCACCAAGATAGTTTCGGGCTATGCCGATATCATGGTAATGAGACATCCTGTTGCCGGTTCGGTAAAGGCTGCCGCTCTCACCGCAGACTGTCCGGTAATAAATGCAGGAGACGGCGGTCATCTCCACCCCACTCAGACTCTTACCGATCTTCTTACTCTCAAAGAGGAAAAGGGTACTCTTGAAAATCTCACTATCGGTCTGTGCGGAGACCTGAAAAACGGCAGAACGGTACATTCGCTTATTAAGGCGATGTCCTGCTACAAGGGCAACAAATTTGTGCTTATCTCCACCAAGGAGCTTGCTTTGCCAATGTATGTTAAGGATATTCTTTCAGCAGGCGGATATGAGTATAAAGAAGTTTCAAGCCTTGACGAAGCAATGCCTGAGCTGGACGTTCTGTATATGACCAGAATACAGCGTGAAAGATTTGCCTCTGAGGAGGAATACATGGCGCAGAAGGGAAATTATATTCTCGATAAGGCAAAAATGCGCAGAGCAAAGCCCGATATGATAGTGCTGCATCCGCTGCCGAGAGTTGATGAAATTGCAATAGAAGTTGACGATGACAGCAGAGCAATGTACTTCAAGCAGGCTAAATACGGTATGTATATAAGAATGGCGCTTATACTTACCATACTGAATAAAAACGGCACCCCCGCACCTTTGGTATGCGGTGAAACAAGACCGGGCGTAAAATGCTCAAATCCAAAGTGTATAACAAATCACGAGGAATATCTGCCTAAGTATTTCATGGGCAGAGGCGATACAGTAATTTGCGAATACTGCGACGAAAGAACGCTTATATGAAAAAGCGCCTGTTATGCAGTAAAAAGGAGATCGATCAATGGCGAACATTTCGGATGAAGAATTTGAACAGCTATACGGCAGACCGCCTGTGAGAAAGACCAAACGCAAGCGGAAGGTCTATTGGAACAGAATAATTATTGCGGTACTGCTTCTGATATTTCTGATCTTTGGCATTGTTCAGCTGGTTAAGTCAATTGCAGGACATTTCGGCAAGGATAATAAGCCTGCCGCTGTTGACAGCGTAAGCTCGCAGGGAGATGACGATTACGCCAAGGAAAACGGCGAAGAGCAGACGCAGCTTCAGTTCAAGGTGTGTATTGACGCAGGTCACGGAGATTATGACGGCGGAACTGCCAATGCTGACAATACCAGAATAGAAAAGGACGACAATCTGAGGATAGCTCTTCTGGTGGAGAAGTACCTGAAAGAAGCAGGGGCAAACGTTGTAATGATAAGAAACGACGACACGTTTGTTGACCTTGGCGACAGATGTGAGATAGCAAACGACGCAAAAGCCGACCTGTTTGTTTCGCTTCACAGAAACAGCTACGACGGTGAAATGAGCGGCGTTGAGATATGGGTACATAACAAAGAGCCGAAAGAGGACACACAGCTGGCACAGAATATAATGGCGCAGCTTTCGGCAGCAGGCATCTCGAACAACCGAGGCGTAAGGTTAGGCTATGTGGGGCTGCCAAACGACAATTATTATGTGAATGCGGACACCGTGATGCCCAGCTGTCTGGTTGAGCTTGGTTTTATTACAGACGAAACGGACAACAGGCTTTTTGATGAAAACATTGAAAGCTATGCAAAAGCGATCGGCGACGGTATAATCCAGACGGCAAAGGATCTTGGCGTAATAGACAGCGACGGCAAGAGAATACTTAACAAGCAGCTGATATCTGAGGACAAGATCTACATACCCGATT
>JBJERD010000257.1:0-2462 GCA_051882095.1 Oscillospiraceae bacterium | reverse complement strand
AAGAGAATACTTAACAAGCAGCTGATATCTGAGGACAAGATCTACATACCCGATTCTCAGGCGGAATCTCAATCGGGAACAGATGACGGCAGCGGTTCGGACAATTTCCCCGACGGCGGTCATTTGTACAACAGCGGCGAAAACCAGAACGTTTATGGCAATTGACAATTGACAATTAAGGTGCGCACTTCGTGCGGAATTTTGTTTTCGGATTTTACGGATAATTAAACGGGATACTGTTTCTTTTGAGAAACGTATCCCGTTTTTGCGTTTTTAAAAATGTCCGCCGTTTTGTTTGTAGTTTTCCACTCTTTCATTGAGCTTTGCTATCATGATTTCAAGTCCGCCCGGGGAAAACTCTTCGTGAAATTCTTCTATGTATTCCGAGCTTTCAACTAAGTCGAAGCACTTTTTGCCCTCCCATATGACTCCGTAAAGCTCTTTGGCGTCATCGTTTGTTTTAAGCATTATCCTGTAGTTGAAATTCTGAAAAACGCTGCCTGTCCAGATGTTTTTTTCATCAAAAAATGTAAAGGTAGGCAGGTCAAGATATCCATGCAGCATTTAAGTATCACTCCCTTAATTCTATAATACCATATTTTTTCGGATTTTTCAAGTGCGAATTTTCTGCGGCTAATAATAATCCCGAAAGCTTTGGGAACAATAGCATAGAAACATCTGAGCATGGCAGAAATCAGAAAAGGGAGGAATGCTCTCGGTTGAGAGTTAAGGAGCTATGAAAAGATCAATTTTGCTTGCGGCGGCAGCTGCCGCTTTGCTTACATCATGCGGCAGGACGGAAATAATCAGAAGCGATAATACGTCATCGGCGGCAGAGGACATCATCGAGCCTGTTGTGATCGGAGCGCAGGCTGCGGCTGACCTTTCGGCAAAGTCCACCGAAAAGCACGGCTACGGTCAGGGAGTTTTGCTTGACGAAAACAATCGTCCGCTGGGTGCGCTTGATTTCAACAGTCAGTACGGCAAGTACAACGCAAAGGCTATCACAGAGGACAAAGGGAAGATATATCTCACCTTCGATCAGGGCTATGAAAACGGATATACCGCAAAAATTCTTGACGTGCTGAAAGAAAAGAAGGTAAAAGCAACTTTTTTTGTGCTTCAGGATTACGCCGAGAAAAATCCCGGGCTTGTAAAGCGAATGATAGACGAGGGTCATACCGTGGGAAATCATTCGGTAAGCCATTATTCAATGCCGTCGCTTTCGGCTGAGGAGTGCAGAGAGGAAATAATGGGTCTGCATAAGTATATCAAGGACGAGTTCGGATATGAAATGAAAACGTTCCGTCCGCCTATGGGCGAGTTCTCCGAGCTGTCGCTGGCAGTAACGCAGGAGTGCGGCTATGAAACGGTGCTGTGGAGCTACGCCTACGCCGATTGGGACGTGAATAATCAGCCGTCGGAGGAAACGTCATTTGAAAAGCTTACGGGTGCGCTTCACGACGGAGCAATTTATCTGCTTCATTCGGTTTCGTCCACCAACGCCGAGATACTGCCTGATTTTATTGATGCGGCAAGAGAACAGGGATTTGAGTTCGGCTGAGCATAGAAATATGGTGACCAAAACACGGCGGTTTAACCGGCAACTTGTTGAAAACGTCCAAATTAAAGTTTAGGGTCAAGCCCTTTTTAAAGGGCTTGCGGGTTCTTAGGGCAGAGCCCTAAGTCGCTCACCGCAGTGAGCGAAATCCCCTAACCGTAGGGAGCTCCGAAAGGGGTGAATTTCAAAACAGTCCGGTGGACTGTTTTGAAAGAGGGGAAGCCCTGCGATAGAGGGCTTCCCCTAATTTATGCATAAACACGGCGGTTTATACCTCCGTGTTTTTTTGCAAGAAAAAAATAATTTATCAATTAAATACATAGATTTAAGGTATTGCATATCATCGCCTTTTATGCTATAATTAACAATAGAATAGCAATATTTATAAAATTGAACGGCGTTCATATAAAAGTTACAAAATATTTACACATAAAATTGTCCGAAAATGGTCGAAAAACTCGTAATAGTATAGTGAAAGAATAATACGCTTTTTTAGCAGAAATACAGCAAATTTATGCCTTGATAATGAATTTGTGGGATGATATGGAATAAAAGCCCGTGATTTTGCATAGGGGCAGCAACAAGGAGGAAAAGCTATGAGCGAATATGAATTTATGCGTGCGCTAAAAGAATCGTTTGAGGAAGACTGTGATAAGCTGATGAGCGAGGAAATTCCCCATTATGAAACGTCGCCGAAGTTTGAAAAGAAAATGCAAAAGCTTATAAAAAGTCAGAGAAAACCGTATTTTAAACTGATTTCAACAAGCGGCAGACGTGCTGCCTGCATTATTGCAGCTATCGTGGTTCTGTCGGCATCGTCTCTGAGCGTTAAGGCTGTAAGAAAAACCGTGCTGGAGTTTATTTTAAATCCTGTTTCTGACGGCGAAGCTGAAATTACTGC
>JBJERD010000256.1:0-12562 GCA_051882095.1 Oscillospiraceae bacterium | reverse complement strand
ATCAGTTTTTCTCTGCAAATACATTATATACTCTTTTTCTATACAATTCAATAGATTTAACAGAAAGTTTATATTTCATGTAGGTTTGATATGAATTAAGAATTACTTGAGAACAAATCCCGAAAAACAGGCAGACAAAACTCCTACTTCAATACTATGATTTCATATTCTGAGAAGCAGCCACTGCCAGTTTGTCGCAGCGTTCGTTCTCAGGGTGACCTGCATGACCCTTTACCCAAACGAAACTTACCTTATGGACATCAAGCAATTCAAGCAGTCTTTCCCACAGGTCGGCGTTCAATGCGGGCTTTTTGTCGCCTTTGACCCAATTGTTAGCCTTCCACTTTGCAGCCCAGCCCTTTGTTACCGAGTCAATTATATACTTTGAATCGGTATAGAGGCTGACCTCGCAGGGCTCTTTAAGAGCAGAAAGTCCGGTGATAACGGCTGTAAGCTCCATGCGGTTGTTTGTGGTGCTTTTCTCGCCGCCCGAAAGCTCCTTTTCGTGACCGTTGAATTTAAGTATCACTCCGAAGCCGCCGGGACCGGGATTTCCCGAACAGGCGCCGTCGGTAAAAATTTCAACCTTTTTCATCAAAATTCTCCTAATCGTTTTATCTTTTTTATTATAGCACAAAACCTTACACATATCAAGCGGCGGGAATATTTATTTTAAGTACAGAAAAACGTACAGTTTTACAAAATAAGCACTTGACAGAAATAAAAAAGAGTGATATAATATCATTTACGACAGACAAAGGGGGCGCTGACAATGGCAATTGACAAAAAAGGCACAAAACAGATAGCCGACAACCGCAAGGCAAGGCATGATTATTTTGTGCTTGAACAGATCGAATGTGGAATAGAGCTTGTCGGCACCGAGGTCAAGTCTATCAGAAACGGCGGAGTTAATCTTAAGGACAGCTGGTGCTCTATTGATGACGGCGAGATGTGGGTAAAGGGAATGCACATTTCACCATACGAACAGGGCAACATTTTTAACCGTGATCCTATGAGAGTGAGAAAGCTTTTGCTGCACAAGCGTGAGATAAACCGTTTATTCGGCAAGGTAAAGCAGGAGGGGCTGACGCTTATTCCTCTTGCGCTCTACTTCAAAGGCAGCAGGGTAAAGCTGGCTCTTGGACTTTGCAAGGGTAAGAAGCTCTATGACAAGCGTGACGACATGGCTAAGAAGGCTGCACAGAGAGATATTGAGCGCACCATGAAGGAACGTGACAGGTAAGCGGCTCAGGTTTATGACAGACACTCATCGGTCGGTCAGCCTTTGACTGCATCAGACTATGGGGATGTAAAGGTTTCGACGGGGATCGTGAAGCATGATAAGCGAGTAGAGGAGCGCACCCTCTTAAAACGGCGCACGTTTTAAAATTAAACGACAACGATAATTTTGAATTAGCAGCTGCTTAATGCTGCTCGTCCCGCTCTTGAGTACCACGGCTTGAGCCCGGACGCCGACTAGTGGTGAACGTTTTAAGGCGACGGCTGTGACCTTAAAATGTATTTCAGCCTACCGAATTTAAAGGCGCGTCTGTTTGCCTTTTTACCAGGGAAATGGTTTTTCCGCAATAGCAGAATACACTCGTAGAAGTTCATGGGGATCGGTTTTCGGACAGGAGTTCGATTCTCCTCATCTCCACCAATAAAACCGCCAATCTGCGACACGGCTCGCAGATTGGCGGTTTTTTATGCTTTGCTATTTCTCGTGTGGTTAAGAAAATACCGCCTCGCCGCAGCGGAGCGGTTAATGTTCATCATCGCTGTCTTGAAGTGACTCGATATTTTGAAGTGACTCGATATATTCTTCAAATTCCTCATCTGTCATAGAGCAAACTTTTTGAACATATTCAAGTACATTCCTATCGTCGCATATATATTCATCTGTCATATTATTACTCCAAAGTATTTATAAAAATTCATCTCAGATCATCGTCAAAAATTTTTTATTTTTTTGATTCAATATCTCATCTTACATGCTACACCATAGTTTCTTTGACATTATATTAAATCTCAATAAATCTATTATATCCCATTGACCGATTTTTGTCAACAGCTTTGTCAAACAAATAACTTGAAATGATTCCTTTCCTGCTATATATAAAAGCTTGTCCGTTTAAGAGTATCACGGGCGACGTGACATTATATCGGCATTGTCCTTTTACTTTGCCACTGCTCACCGATTTTCAATTTCCGCTTTTTATTTGTAAAATATTCTCCTTCCCTCTTGACTTTTGTCAAATTGATGATATAATTAAAATATAAACAAGTTAAAACATTTTAACAATATTCAACCTCATACGCAACGAAAGAAGAATGTCAAATGTTGTATGCATGGCGTTATACAGTATATGCAAACAGAAGCCTTGCCGACGCTGTACCTCTGGAAACCGACGATCTCAGCGAGGCTCTGAGCTTCGTGAAAAAGAATTCCGACAAAATACACAGATTCAAGATCTATGACAGACGACTGAAAACCTTTGATATTGACAAGATAAAAAAGGCTGCCGAGCAGGAAAAACAGGAAAACAAACGGTATATTATGAAAAATAACACTTCCGCCAAGAAAGGAAAAACATAAATGAAAATTGGTTCTATCGGATATAATCACAGCCATGACAGCTCATTTGTCATGGACAGACCCGGCGGTCCGGGCGCATGGCTTTTTCTTCTGATAAAAAGCACCGCCTTGTTTGAAGTAAACGGAGAAAGACAGAGTGTCAAGCCCGATTCTTTTATAATCTTCTCACCGGACACGCCCTGTATGTACAAGGCTCTGGAAGATGTTTATACCGACGACTGGTTTTACTTTTCGGTGGATGACAGCGACACCGTACGGTGGGAAAAGCTGGGGATACCCGTTGACCGCATAGTTCATCTGGGCAATATCGAGGAGCTTTCTCAGATAATGCACATTCTTACATTTGAGCATTACTCTGCCGAAGCCTTTCATGAAGAGGTGGAACAGCACTATCTGGAAATACTTCTGATGAAGCTCAGCAGGCTGATAAAATGCAAAACTCACCCATCGGCTGGTTCTTTTATCAACAAGAACGCCAGCCTCACACACATCAGGACTCAGATATACACTCAGCCCGAGACTGTGGGCAATATCGACAGCCTTGCACAGGCGGCAGGAATGAGCCGCTCGGGATTTCAGCATCTGTATAAGAAAATGTTCGGCGTAAGCGTGATCAATGACGTGATAAGCGGAAGGATAGAACGTGCCAAGCATCTGCTCACCTCAACTTCTCTCACTGTTGAAAAGATCGCACAGCGCTGCGGTTATTCAAGCGCTTTCGCTTTAATAAGGCAGTTCAGGTCTCGCTGCGGAAAAACTCCCACCGAATATAGAAAAGGAATATGAATACGCTCCGTCCGAAAATATCGGGCGGAGTTTTGCACAAAATGATACTAAAATCAGCTTGATATGATATTTAATTCCCCGTAAAAATTGTGTATACTTAAATACATAAAGCACAAACAGATAATCAGGAGGTACAAAGCTATGCCAAATCCTATTTTACCATTGTGGGAGTATATTCCCGACGGCGAGCCGAGAGTTTTCGGCGACAGAGTTTATCTTTACGGCTCTCATGACAGAGCAGCCTGCGACGTTTTCTGCGACTTCAAGCTGAAAGTGTGGTCTGCTCCGCTGAACGACCTGAACAACTGGCAATGCCACGGCGACAGCTTCAGAACCCGTGACGGCGAAAGAACAGCCGACACCCCTTGGACCGACCGTGAGCTTTTCGCCCCCGATGTTATCGAAAAGGACGGTAAATATTATCTCTATTCATATATTGTCGGCTCAAAGGGCGCTGTTGGCGTTTCGGACAGACCCGAAGGTCCTTTCAAGCTGCTTTCAAGCTACAAATACGACTGCAAGGTTGGCGACGACGGTATCTTCAACGACCCGGGTGTGCTTGTTGACGACGACGGCAGAGTATACATCTACTATGGTTTTACCGAATCAAACATGAATGAGATAGATCCCGAAAATATGTATGAAATAATTGACGGAAGCTATAAAAGACCTGTAATTGACGACAATGAATCCGTACCTGCTGAACGCCGATTTTTTGAGGCAAGCTCTCCCAGAAAGATAAACGGCAGATATTATATCATATATTCTCCCTTCATGGGAAGCCGTCTTGCGTATGCCACATCGGACTCCCCTGTCGGACCGTTTACCTACAGAGGATACATAATCGACAACTCGGTGGATTATCCCGGTGGAAACGACCACGGCTCGGTATGCTGCATAAACGGTCAATGGTATATTTTCTATCACAAGATGACTAACAACACAATAATGAGCCGCAGAGCCTGTGTGGAGAAGATAGAAATACTTCCCGACGGAACTATCCCGCCGGTGGAAATGACTTCTCTCGGCTTTGAGGACTCTCTCGACCCTTACAAGATAACTCCTGCGGAAATAGCCTGCGTGCTCAAAGGCGGATGCTTTGTGACCGAAAAGGATCTGTTCACAAGGGTCATCACCAATGTTACCGACGGCTGCATTATCGGGTATAAGTATTTCGATTTCGGCGAGGACTTCACGGGCGATAAAATGAGGCTTAGTCTGAAAACAAAAGGCTGCGGCACAAAATGCCGTGTGCGTATTCTTATTGATGACTATGAAAGCGGCGATGAGGTTGGCGTTATCAACATCGGCACAGGCGACGGCATTTACAGCGCTAAGATAAAAAATATCACCGGCAGACACTCTGTTTACTTTATCTGCGAACACGGCGTTGAAGACTGGTCTGTTCAGTATTTTCAAGGTAAACAGCTGTTTGAGCTTGAAGAATTTGTATTTATGAAATAAAAAGGAGGAGCATACAATACTATGAAAAAGAGAATATTATCCCTGTTTTTATGCGCAGCAATGATATTTGTGACGGGCTGCGGTTCTTCGGACAGCAAAAAGGAAAGCAAATCTGACAACGAACAGATAATTACAGCCTCGCAAGCTGCTAAGGATATGAAGCTTGGAATAAATCTTGGCAACACAATGGAGGCTTACAACGCTCAGAACTGCGAAAAGATAACATACGAATGGATACCCGTCTGCGGAGACAATACCCCGAAAGACTATGAGACCTGCTGGGGTGCGGTGGAAACTACTCAGGAAGTCATTGACGGCATGAAGGCTTCGGGCTTCAACACCGTGAGAATACCCGTCTTCTGGGGAAACATGATGGAAAACGACGGAAGCTACACTATCAACAAGGACTACATAAAAAGAGTTTCCGAGATAGTTGATTACTGTGTAAACGCCGATATGTATGCGGTAATAAACATTCACCACTTTGACGAGTTCATCATCAGAAGAAACTCGCTTGAGGACTGCGAAAAGATATTTGGCAACCTGTGGACGCAGATCGCAGAATACTTCAAGGACTACCCTTACACCGTTGTTTTCGAGGGCTATAACGAATATCTGGGCGGAAATCAGTTTGACGAAAACGGCAATCTGAAAGAGCTGAGCAAGGCTGACGGTTACAAGATGACCAACACACTCAATCAGACCTTCGTTGATGCTGTAAGAGCAACAGGCGGCAAAAACGCCGAGCGCGTGCTTATCGCATCAGGCTACTGGACGAACATCGACAACACCACCTCAGACAAGTTCGTTATGCCTACAGACAAGGTGGAAGACAGACTTATGGTATCGGTCCACTATGTTGACAACGCAATGTACTGGACTAACAAGATAGGCAGTCAGGAGTGGCTTGACTACATCGACAGCCAGTGCGAGCTGCTGAAAAAAGCCTTTACCGACAAGAACATACCCGTTTTCCTCGGTGAGACAACAGCTGGCTACCCTGAGAGCAATTTCTCCGCCGCCGCTGAATATACGGACTCCACCGAATGTATGGAGATAGTTCTGCGCAAGCTTATTGACTGCGGATTCGTGCCTGTTTTGTGGGATGTAAACGACAATTATTATTCCAGAACAGAATTCAAAATAAAATCCGAAGCTGACGGAGAGCTTATTCACAAGCTTGCAGATGAAATGAAATAACGCACCTGCAAGCAGCCTGTACAGTTTCTTATAACAAAATTTTCGCCGCCGCATATGCTGTAATAAAGGTGGTGAAGCGAAATGAAAGACAAGAAAGAAAACTGCGTAGAGCTTAATATCTTTGTAGAGTGCGACAAGTGCCAAAAGCCTGAACCGAAGGAGCCTTGCGAGGCTGCCGACAAAAAGGACGAGGACGAAAGCTGCGTTAAGATAAACGTATTTGTTGACTGCGGCAAGAAAAAGTGCAGATACACCTCTGACGGTAAAAGCGGTCAAAATAGTATAGCTTACCAAAAGGCAAACGGGAACTGTTTCCAAAACAGAAACAGCTCCCGTTTTTAAGGCAACACCACACAACTATTGTGTGCGGATTGCGCAGTCAGATTTTTCGTCAGATTGTACTAAAACGACGCAGGCTAACTGGCGTTAGTGATATCAGCAAAGCTGATACTGTAGTTTTGGTGCAAAATGACGGAAAATATGCAAGCAAGACGTGCAAAAAGCCGTCAGGCGGTATTTGTGCGGTGTTGCCTTAATTATTCTGCGGTCAATTGCAGATATTCTTCTGCGGATATCACACAGTTTGCTCCGTCCGAAACTGCTGTGGATACCTGTCTGAGCTTTTTGGTGCGCACATCTCCTGCTGCGAAAAAGCCCTTTGCGGAGGTTATTCCCTCCTCGCCTGCGACGATATATCCGTTTTTGTCAAGCGTGCAAATATCTTTAACAGGCAAAGTGTTTGGTATGCTGCCGATAGCAACGAACACTCCGTTCACATCAAGCTGCCTGTTTTCGCCGTTAACGGATATATCAACAGCTTGCACATGTTTTTCTCCGATAATCCTTTCGGGCACAGCGTTCAGAATGATATGGATATTTCCACATTCCGAAACCCTTTTCTGCAAAGCCTTGTTTGCTCTGAACTCGTTTCTTCGGTGGATAAGATATACTTCCTTTGCGATGTTTGAAAGATATAATGCGTCGCCCAGAGCGGTATCTCCGCCGCCTATCACCGCAACGGTCTTATCCTTATAGAACATTCCGTCGCACACGGCGCAGTATGATACGCCCAGCAGCTCTCCTCCGGGGATATCAAGCCTGCGATATGAAGCTCCAGCTGCGTAGATGACTGTTTTGCCCTCTAAGCTTTCGCCGTCCTTGAAGATTATTTTATATGCTCCTCCGCATGGGATTATCTTATCGGCTTCGCCCTCGTAAAACTCCGCTCCCAGCTTTTCGGCATGGCTGCGGAACTTCTCGCCCAGCTCGTATCCGCTTATTCCCGGCAGACCGAGATAATTGTCTACCTGCTCGCTGACGGCTATCTGCCCCGTTCCGAAATAGTCCTTTTCCACTACAACTGCGCTAAGCTGCGCTCTTGCGGCATACACCGCTGCCGCCAGTCCCGACGGACCGCTGCCGATGATCACAATATCGTACATAATACCTCCTATGTGATAGAGCTTTTACTCTATCACCAGCTGTTCTTTTTCGCATTGTCGCCCTGTATGCTGAATCAATTGAGCACAGGGTTTTCTTTGTCTATTAATAATAATATCATATAACTTGCCTTGTTGTCAAATGCAAGTCTTTTGTCTTACTCAGAGGGTCTTGACGGCGACTCAGGGTGAGAGTGCCAATTACCTAACGGGATAAGCCCGTTTGTTCTCATATCCTTGATAGCCGCAAGCTGTTCCTTGGGGTCGAGAGAAAAATGCTCGTTAGAATGGTCTATGTTTGTGAGAAGATAGACCTTTTTTATTATCTTGTCGCCGTCTTCCACAGAACCTGCAATAAGTCCGCAAGCCTCATCGAGAAGCTCTTTTTTTGCATGAGCGACTATTTTTTCATAATCAGATACTGTCAGCTTTATCATAAATGCACCCCGTCACATTCTGTCTGTTCATAGTCGATAAGCTTTGTGATAGTCGGCGAATCTCCGCATACTGCACAGCTGTGAGTGTCGCTTGGAAGCTTTATTTTGCGGAACTCCATTTTAATTGCGTCAAATGTCAGAAGATATCCCGTCAGCAGATCTCCTACGCCAAGAATATACTTTACGGCTTCCATTGCCTGAAGGCTTCCGATAACTCCGCCCATTGCTCCTATCACTCCTGCCTGTTTACAGGTGGGAACGGCATCCTTCGGAGGCGGCTCTTTGAACACGCAGCGATAGCATGGACTCTCTCCCGGAACATAGGTCATAAGCTGACCCTTAAAGCGGATTATTCCTGCATGAGAAAAAGGCTTTTTAGCCATTACGCAGGCATCGTTTATCAGAAACTTTGCAGGAAAATTGTCTGTGCCGTCGATGATGAAATCATAATCCTTTATCAGTTCAAGTATGTTCTCACTTGTCACGAAGGTTCTGTAGGTGTTCACCGTAACATCGGGGTTCATAGCCTCCATAGTCTCCTTTGCAGACTGCACCTTTGCCTTGCCTACGTCAGCCGTAGAATGAATTATCTGCCGCTGGAGATTGGAAAGATCCACCTCGTCAGCGTCGGCAATTCCGCTAGTTCCCACTCCTGCCGCCGCAAGATACATTGCCGCAGGAGCGCCCAGACCGCCTGCTCCGATTATAAGCACTTTTGCACCAAGCAGTTTTTTCTGTCCCTTTGCGCCCACCTCTTTCAGAATGATGTGACGGGAATAGCGCTCAAGCTGTTCGTATGATAATGCCATTACTGTCCGCCTCCCATGAAATAAAGAAATTCAACGCTGTCGCCGTCCTTGAGAGATGTGGACTCAAATGCTCCGCTCTCCACAAAATCGTCGTTGATCGTTACCGTAACATACTCGGGGGTCTCCACATTTTCAAGCTCAATCAGCTTTGCTATGGTAAGTCCGTCCTCATACTCTTTTTTTACGCCTGCTACTGTTATCGTCATAACTATTCTCCTTCATATGTATTTATCATTTCTGTTATCTGGGCTTTCTTTACCGCTCCTCGCAGTCTTGATACTTCCCTGCCGCTTCTGAACAATATAAGCGTCGGAGCAGCCTGCACTTCATATTTTTCGGCAAGTTCGCCGTCAAAATTGATGTTCACCTTGACTACCTTTAAACTGTCCTTTGATTCTTCCTCTATCTCTGCAAGAACAGGCGACAGCCTTTTGCAGGGAACGCAGCTGTCGGAATAAAAATCCGCAAGCACCGCAATTTCCGACTGCAAAACCTCTTTATCGAAATTTTCTTCGCTTACACGAACAGACATCTCAGTCACCAACCTTCTTGACGATCAGGTCATAGGTACCGTCGCCGTTGTCCATAAGCTTCAGTATCTGATGTCCTTCTTCCTTGATGCTTCTCGGAACGTTCTGAACAGGTTCGCCGTCGTTCATTCTGACAGACAAGATCTGACCGTCCTCCAGTTCCTCCAACGCCACCTTTGCCTTGACAAAGGTAGTTGGGCAAACAACGTCTGTGATGTCTACGTAATCGTCAATTTTATACTCAGCCATTTTCATATGCCTCCCTTATAGTTTGCTCAAATTTATCTCTGCCTATCCTGTCGATAGTGAACTTAAAGCGCTCTCCTGCGTTTGCATTGTCCTCAAAGAATTTGATTGCTGCGTCGCATACCGTCATGAGCTTGTCATGGTCTTCGATAAACGGGATTATCGCTTCGCCCTTGTTGATGGAATTTCCAAAAAGTCCGCCGAAGGAAACTATGCAGCCGTGTATCGTATCCCATGCCTCTGTGGGGCAGGCTTTTACACATCTCCCGCAGAAATTGCACTTTGCTTCGTCAAGAACTATCTTGCCGTCCTTTATCGAAAGAGCGTCCTGTCTGCAAGCTTTTACGCATACTCCGCAGTTAATGCAGCCTTCTTCACGCCATGCGACTTTTATAGCTCCCTTGATTCCCAGGTCGTTTTCTTCGGCTTTAAGACAATTGTTCTGACAGCCTGTTATTCCGAATTTGAACTTATGAGGAAGCTCTCTTGCGAAATATCTGTCGTCAAGCTCCTTTGCAAGTGCGTAGGTGTCTATACAGCCGCTGGGACAGACCGCCGCACCCTGACAGGCGGTGACTGTTCTTACTCTCGGTCCGCAGACTCCCGGCTCAACTCCGCCCTCGCCAAGAGCTTTTTTAACATCATCAATATCGTCAAGCTTGATAAAGGGTATCTCAACGCTTTGTCTTGAAGTCAGGTGAACATGACCGTCGCCGAACTTTTCCGCTACCTCCGCTATTTTTGCGAGCTGCACAGCCGTGAGATTTCCTCCCACCACTCTCAGTCTGAGAGAAAAATTATTCTTCTGTTTCTGCCTCATAAATCCGCCCTTTTTGAGGGTTGCATAATCTACTGCCATTTTTCAATACCTCCTATATATTTTCTATCGCCTGTTTGAAATCTTCTATCAGATCTTCTGCGTCTTCGATACCCACGCTTATTCTAACGGTATCGTCATACACCCCTGCATTGAGCTTCTGACTTTCATCGGAATGAGCGTAAATGGTGCTTGCAGGGTGTATAACCAACGTGCGTACATCTCCGATGTTTGTGGCTACCGAAGCGTATTTCAAGCCGTTTATCAGCCTGAAAGCTCTTTCCTTGCTGCCTGCCCTTATGGTAAGTATAGCTCCGTCCTTTCCGCCCAGCTGATTGCTGCACAGCTCATAATAAGGGCTTGACCTGAGGGCAGGATAGTTGACCGTTACCTCGTCTGTGCTTTCAAAAAACTCTGCAAGAGCAAGAGCATTGCTGCACAGCCTTTCCATTCTAAGACCCAGCGTTTCCAGTCCGACGCTGTTCATAAATGCATTCATGGGAGCAAGACAGCAGCCCATATTTCGCCATATGCCGTTTCTCAGCTTGGCAAGATAAGCAAATTTGCCGTACTGCTTATACGCCTCCAAGCCCTTGTATCTTGAAAAGTCCCACTTGAAGTTTCCGCTGTCAACAATAACTCCGCTTATTGAATTGCCTCCGCCGTTTATGTATTTTGACGAGGAATGAACGACGATATCCGCACCGTATTCAAAGGGGTTTATGAGATATGGCGTGGCTGTTGTGCTGTCCACGATAAAGGGGATCTCTTTTTCATGCAGAAGCTCAGACACGCTTTCAAGGTCTACTATATCAAGCCGTGGATTTCCTATCAGCTCGGTGAAAACAGCTTTTGTGTTTTCGTTTATTAGCGGTCTTATCTCCTCTGCCGTGACGTTTTCCACAAAGTGAGTTTTTATTCCGAAGGCTGAAAGGTCTCCGAAAAGGTCTATTGTTCCGCCGAAAAGACCCGAGCCGGCTATCACCTCGTCTCCGCTTGAAAGAATGTTCAGCAGCGCCATTGTCACCGCAGCCATTCCCGACGAACAGGCTACTGCGCCTATTCCCTTTTCAAGAGCGGCTATTCTTTTTTCAAATGAGTCTACCGTAGGATTGCTTATTCTCGTGTAAGCAAATCCGGGAGCTTTATTGTTAAACACCTTTTCAAGCTTTTCGGCGGATTCGTGAGCAAATGCGCTTACCTGATATATCGGCACAGCCGTTGCGCCTGTAGCCTTATCTCCGCTGAAACCGCTGTGAAGCAGCGCTGTGTTAAACTTCATCTTTCTATCCCATGCTCAGTGCAAAGAGCATTTCTCCTTTCCCGATTTTTTGGCAGCGGCACGATCAACTTATGTTATGTTAAGTGCCGTGCTTTTATCCTGCGTTTTACTTTATATATTATAGCCTACTTTTCCTAGTAAGTAAATAGGTTTTATATATTTTTTATTAATTTTCTTTACTTTTGTAGAAATCGCCTTATTTTCAGCATCATATTTATTTAGTTTTTTATAATAACGCTATTGATTTTTGCTAATAGTTATGATATTATTCTACTAAAGCGATATGTTTTATATGAATAAGAGCAGGGAGTTGAAAAAATCATGGACAAAGGAGAGAGGCAGACATGAAAATTTCGGCAAAGGTAGAATGTGGGATAATCGCTCTGGTGGATATTGCGATCAATTCCGAGGGAGGAAAAGCAGTTTCCATCGCAGGTATTTCCACCCGTCAGAACATTTCGGCAAAATATCTTGAACAGATACTCATTGCGTTGAAGCAGGCAAACATCATTCGTGGACAGAAAGGCTCCCACGGAGGCTATACGCTTTCTAAGCCTGCCGACAAGATAACATTCAGCGAGATAATCAATGCGCTGGACGTGACCATACTGTGCGACACGTTCATTGACGGTTCGCAGGACGATTCTTCGTACAGAACGGCGGTAAACGACTGCCTTTGGGATAAAATGAATTCATATCTGCAATCGTTTGCCGAGAACGTTACTCTTGACGACGCCGCAAAGCAATGCAAAGCCGCTTACACAGACAAAAACGAATTCATGTATTACATCTGAAACAAAAAAGCCGTCCGAAACGTCGGGCGGCTTTTTTCGTACTGAATAGTGCTGTTAACAAAAAAACACGGGCGGTTTTTGACCGCCCGCTTGATATCGGATATCAATATGCAGCATTACATTTAGCTGCTCATTCAAAGTTTTGCCATGCAACTCTTCTGT
>JBJERD010000255.1:0-12563 GCA_051882095.1 Oscillospiraceae bacterium | reverse complement strand
GGAACATTTATCTCGTAGGTATCCGAAAGGTGCATAAGCCTCTTTGAAACGCTCATGACCTGACGGCTGCCGTCATAAACCGAGTAATCCCACTCCATTATATCTCCCCGAACCGACCAGCCGAAGCAATCGAGGGTAAACCTCGGCTTGAAAAAGGTAAGCTCTTTCTTTATGCGGCCTGCATATCTGCCGCTTATGTATATCTCAAAAACGGGCAGAAAGCTGATGACCTTTTCTTTTATCTCGCCCACTTCTCTGCCTGCGCTGTCGTACACTGTCATACAATGCCCCAAAGCAAACTTTGACTTTACGGTAAAAACGCAGTTTCCGCTGCTGTCGCAGATATCATAGCTGTCAAGCAGTGAAAATATCTTCTGTTTCAGTACCAGTATCATCATGCTCCCCCTTCGCTTTAGCGTTTTAAACCAATCACATATAAGTATATCATATTTATTTTCATTTGTAAATAGAAATCGGGCGGAAATCCGCCCGTGTATTTTACTCTGCATTATCAAGCGGCTTTCCGCAGAACTGAGCAAGAGCCTTTATTTTCTTCATAGACTCCGCAAACTGTGCAGGAGTAAGCGACTGTGCGCCGTCGCTCCATGCGTTTTTGGGGTCGTTGTGTACTTCTATCTCCAGAGCATCGCAGCCTGCCGCAACTGCCGAAAGGGACATTGGCTCAACAAGCGATGCTATTCCCGTTGCATGGCTTGGGTCGATAACTACCGGCAGATGAGTTTTCTGTTTGAGCAGAGGAACAGCCGAGATATCAAGGGTATTTCTTGTTGCAGGCTCGAAAGTTCTTATGCCTCTCTCGCAGAGGATGACCTTGCTGTTGCCCTCGGACATGATATATTCCGCCGACATAAGAAGTTCCTGCAAGGTGCTTGAAAGACCTCTTTTCAGCAAAACAGGCTTATCGCATCTGCCCAGCGCTTTGAGCAGAGTGAAATTCTGCATATTTCTTGCGCCCACCTGCACGATATCAACATCAGCAAAAAGGTCGATATCCGAAAGATCCATGATCTCGGTAACAATGGGAAGTCCCGTTACCTTTCTTGCCTGAACGAGCAGGTCGATGCCCTCCTTGCCAAGACCCTGGAAAGCATAGGGAGAAGTCCTCGGCTTGAAAGCTCCGCCTCTGAGCATGGTAGCTCCCGCCTCTTTGACTGCGATAGCGGTGGTGATCATCTGCTCTTCACACTCCACCGAGCAGGGACCTGCAATTACGTTTAGGTTTCCGCCGCCTATTTTTCTGCCTCTTACCTCGATAACTGTATCGTCGGGGTGGAAACGTCTGTTTGCGTTCTTGTAAGGCTCCTGAACACGCTTTACCGCTTCGACTATCTCTTTAGCCTGAACGGCTTCAACGTCGATGCTTGTGGTGTCGCCGATAAGTCCGATGATGTTTGAATGAACGCCCTGAACAAGATTTGTCTTTACGTCAAAGCCGTGGAGCCAGTCCATAAGCTGGTCTATCTGCTTTTCCGTTGCCGAGTTTTTCAATACGATTACCATAATAATACCTCCGAAAATTAAAAGCCGCAGCCTGAAATAATTCAAGCTGCGGCTGAATTTACAAGAAAAAGGAAACCTCACTATACTCCTGTTACCCTATTGCAGCTTTTCTTTACACGCCAAAAAAACTTGAAGCCAAAATAAAAGCTCAAGCTAAAGACAAATGTAAAGACTGCAAAATTAACAGCGAACATATCTTTTCTGTCCTTTCAAAATGATACAATCATTATACTACTCACCCGGCATTTTTGTCAAGAGCGTTCGTATTTTTTTACATTTTGTTAATATCGGTCGTCGGTTTTAGAGCGAGAACAACTTCTCATATGTATCTGATGTAGGTATTATATTCGCCCGTATTTCCGTCAGAATCCACAGTCTGTGAGAGGTTGTCAAACAGTATTGTCACTTTGCCGTCTTCATCATGAAAATGCTGCCGTTTACAACCGACCTCCACATTTTTGCCTATCTCCGGCTTATCAATTTCAAAGCACTCGTCATCTTTAAAAGGCTCTTCGATCACAATTCTTGCTTCTTTGCCGATATAGTCCTTTCCGAAGTCGGTGATCCTGACCGTAAACTCGGTATCGCTTTCGACCTTGATTATCTCTCCCTGAAGCGTATAACACGTACTGTCTATCCCGTCAATTACTTCGGAAGAAGCATCTTCCCTTGAATCACTTTTTGAATCCGCACAGGAAGCCATGCCCAGCATTAACACTGCCAAGAGGAAAACTATTGTTTTTTTCATGGTGTTGTCTCCTTAAATGTCTGAATCTCTTTTTAAATGAATTTAACGTATGTAAGATAATCGCTTCTCGTGCCGTCAGAGTCTTCATGATATCTGAGATGATCGTAAACAATGCTGAAATTATCTCCTTCTTCAACAATGTTTTCATCTCTGTATGCTATTTCCATTTTCATTCCAATCTCAGGCTTTACAAGCTCAAAGCACTCTTCATCTTTCAGACGAGAGTATTCCACTCTGATATTCCTGCCGTTATAACCGTATCCATTATCATCATACACCTTTACTGTAACATCATAATCCCCATGAACCTCTGTTATTTCTCCGTAAATTATCATATATGTACGATCTATCCCATAAATAACCTCGGAAGAAGCATCTTCGCTTGAATCGCTTTTTGAATCCGCACAGGAAGCCATGCCCAGCATTAACACTGCCAAGAGGAATATTATTGTTTTTTTCATGCAGCCACTCCCTTAATTTTTCTTTTTTACAAATCTTATATTAACATTATATCCCATTTTATTATAAATGTCAATAAGTTTTATAATATTTTCCCAAGAAAATTTCGCAAAAAAAGAATTGCTTTGCCTGCAATTCTTTTCCGTACTATATCTCGTCAGCCGTTCTGCGCCTGCTGCACCTTGTATTCCTCAACTCTGGGGTAAACCTTGATATCCACCAGAGCGTCGCAGAGTATGCCGTCTGCGGTGTATTCCTCCGAAAAGATCTTTCCGTCGGTTCTGATAAGATTAAGCAGTCCGCCCTGGGAAAAGGGTATGAGCAGCCTTGCCCTTACCGCCGACTGGGGCAGAGCCTTTGCTATCGCCGTGAGAAGATCATCTATTCCCTCGCCGTTTTTGGCGGATATCTTTACAACGCCCTCCTCGCTGCCTATCTCGTCGATATACGGCACCTTGTCGCACTTGTTGAGCGCCGTAACTACGGGTATTCCCTCGCAGCCCAGCTCTCGCAGCAGTTCCAGAGTGACCTTTGCCTGCTCCTCGCAGTCCTCCGCAGAAGCGTCGCAGACGTGCAGGATAACATCGGCGTTTGCAGCCTCCTCCAGCGTGGATTTAAAGGCTTCCACAAGATGATGAGGAAGTCTGCGGATAAGTCCTACCGTGTCAACAAGCATCACGCTCCTGCCGTCGGGCAGCTCTATGGAGCGTGAGGTGGTCTCCAGCGTTGCGAAAAGCTTATTTTCCGCAAGCACGCCTGCTTCGGTCAGAGTATTCAGCAGGGTGGATTTTCCCACATTTGTATATCCCACGATAGCGCAGATAAGAACGCCGTCCTTTTTGCGCCTTACACGCTGGTGAGAGCGGCGCTTTTCGATTTCTTTAAGCTCTTCGCTGAGAGCGGCGATTCTTGTTCTGATATGACGCTTGTCCGTTTCAAGCTTTGTTTCTCCCGGACCTCTTGTGCCTATTCCTCCGCCCAGACGTGAAAGCTTTACTCCCATTCCCGCAAGTCTTGGCAGACGGTAGCGGTGCTGAGCTATCTCCACCTGAAGTCTGCCCTCGTGAGTTGTGGCACGCTGAGCGAAAATGTCAAGTATCAGCATAGTCCTGTCAATGGTATGAACCTTGCACACATCCTCAATGTTGCGTATCTGCGTTGCCGTCAGCTCGTGGTCGAAGATTATCTGATCTATCTCGTCTCTTTCGCATATTTCAGCCATTTCTTCCAGTCTGCCCGTGCCGATGCAGGTGGCAGGCTCAAAGGAAGGTCTTTTCTGAGTTATGCGAACCACAGTTTCCGCTCCTGCGGTCTGTGCAAGCTCCTGCAGCTCGTCGAGGGAACGTTCAACGTCATATTCGCCCACGTCAACGGCGCAAAGCATAACTCTCGGTATCTTAACTTCGTTTTCTATCATAAATACTCCTTGTTTTCGGTTATCACGGTCGTGTATTTTATCATTATTGTAACCCATAATCTTATCTTTGTCAATCAACAGCCAAAATATTATTGACACATGCGGCTTTCTGTGATATAATTACATTAAAGCCTTATTCAAGTGCTAAAACAATTATAAGGGAGAGATAATATGAAAACAAAATTCTTTGGCGGCTATGACAAAATGCAGTGCCTGACTGTCATTGATATGCTCAACAACAGGATCTTTCAGCTTGAGACCGCAAAAGCAGCAAAAAGCAAGGGTGAGCCTTACAACGTACCGCCCGAGCCTGTTCTGCCGAAGATAAACACCGTAATGATGGGCGGCTTCGACCAAACAGACATCGACGCTTTTCTTTCTGACCTAAAAAACAAATGCCGTGAGCTTGAAAATGAGCTTATGGGCTTCTGAGTTTAAATACCAACAACAACAAAAGGCAACGCTCCGCAGATTTTGCAGAGTATTGCCTTTTTTGATTATATCAACTGATATCAAATCTAAGCTTTTGCTTTCTTTGAACCTTTCGCACCGTAGCTCCACGCCAGTCCTGCCGCAAGCCAGAAAAACGGCGAGCTTGAAATTGAGCTGATGTTAAAGAACGCCTGCACCATATACGCTGCACAGCCGCACATCACAGCGGCGGCTGCCCAGTTGTTTTTTCCTTTGAAAAGCCCGCCCACGGCGCAAACTGCCTTTTTCAGGGTTATGATAAGGAACACAATATAAAGCGCCAGAGTGATTATTCCCCTCTGCATTGCAACGTCTATGTATTCATTATAAGAACGGTCCATGGTGGCTCCCAGAGAAGCCATAGTCTCCCAGTTGTCGGGACCCGTTCCGAAAATTATGTGGTTTTCAAACACATACATTCCGTCGTCCCACAGATATGGATATATCCATGCTTCCTTATCCTCTTTGTCAAGGGTGGAAATCACCAGTCTGTCGTTTACGTCCGTCCTGATTATCTGCTCGTCCTTAAACACAAGCCGACCTGCCGCAGCCATTATGACGAATACTGCTGCAACGGCGGCAAAGCCTGCTGCTGCCGATACAAGAGCCTTTTTGCCCTGTGACTTGTCCTCGCATTTTACCTTTGCTGCAATGCCAAAAACAAGAATTATCACAGCCGCACAGCCTATTCCTATCACCGACGGAACTGTCTGTGTAAGCACGGCGCAGACGGTCATAAGTATTCCGCCGAGCGAATAAAGGATTTTTCTCAGCTTTGAATCATCAAAAACAGCTCCTGCAAACGCAGCCGAAAATGTTACCGTAAGCAGCGCACCAAGCGCAAAAGGCGTGCAGGCAAAGCCGCTTGCAACATAGTCTGCGGTATGGACTGCTGCACCGATAAGCTTTTCGCCCTCGGCAGCTGCTGTTCCGTATTCTTTGAAAAGATACGCAAAATAGTTTGGCATCTTCTCGCCTGTGGCAGGAATACTCTGCAATATTCCCACAACCGAATTGAACGCACCTATCCCTACAAGAGTATCGCAGATGTTTTTTCTCCAGTTATCACCCGTAACGGTCATTGCTGCGGCGAAAAATCCCATATATCCAAGAATGGAAAGCAAGCCCTCGGCTCTGTCAAGATAACCTGTAAGGGCATATACCACATAGTCGGAAAGCAGAGATGACAAAAAGCTCATGAAGATTATTCCGCCCAGCCACAGCAACGCCTTGTTATCTTTAAGGGATATCTGATTTTTCATCTTTCCGATAAGAAATATGCAGTATCCTATGATACCTGCGCCTATCATCAGAGTGGACACCCAATATATCATCTTTTCGCTGAGGTAATGCACAAATTCAATTCCGCCCTCAACCTCAACATAGTCCACAACGTCCTTGGTGAAATAATAAGGGATAGCCGCAACGGTAATAACTATCATTGCGATGATACAATATAGTCCGCACAGCTTTTTGGTACCCTGTTCGGTCATATTAAGAATAAAATCCGACTTTTCGGACGTGCCGAACAAATGCTTTTTTTCAGCCACTTATATTCCTCCTTATAAAAAAACGGCGGACAATCTTTCTTGTCCGCCGCTGAACAAATTGCTCTGAGCTTATTTAGCGTATTCCACCGCTCTGCTCTCACGAATAAGATTAACCTTGATCTGTCCCGGATAATCCATTTCATCTTCGATCCTCTTGGCGATCTCTCTTGCAACGAGAACCATTTTTTCATCGTTTATCTTCTCAGGCTGGATCATGATCCTTACTTCTCTTCCTGCCTGTATAGCAAACGACTTTTCTACTCCGTCATATGAAGTACAGATCTCTTCAAGCTTCTGAAGTCTCTTGATGTAGTTCTCATAGTTTTCGCTTCTTGCGCCCGGTCTTGCTGCCGAAATTGCGTCGGCTGCCTGTACAAGCGCCGCTACTACCGTATGAGTTTCAACGTCGCCGTGGTGAGCCTCGATAGCGTGGATAACATCGGCGTTCTCCTTATACTTCTTACATACGTCTACGCCTATCTGAACATGAGAGCCCTCGATCTCATAACTGAGAGCCTTACCGATATCGTGAAGCAGTCCTGCTCTTCTTGCCAGATTTGCGTCAACGCCCAGCTCCGAAGCCATCATTCCTGCAAGGTGTGAGACCTCGATAGAATGATTGAGCACGTTCTGACGGTAGCTTGTCCTGAATTTCAGACGTCCGATAAGCTTTACAAGCTCGTGATTGAGTCCGTGAACGTTACATTCAAGAACAGCTCTTTCGCCCTCCTGCTTGATCTTGTACTCCACCTCACGTCTTGCCTTATCCACCATTTCCTCGATACGGGTCGGATGTATTCTTCCGTCCTGAATGAGCTTTTCAAGAGCGATCCTTGCGACCTCTCTTCTCACCTGATCGAAACATGAAAGGGTGATAGCCTCGGGAGTGTCGTCAATGATAAGGTCAACGCCTGTAAGAGTTTCAATAGTCCTGATGTTACGTCCCTCACGTCCGATGATCCTTCCCTTCATCTCGTCATTGGGAAGCGGAACTACGGACACAGCCGTTTCGGAGACCTGATCGGCGGCGCATCTTGCGATAGCAAGGGAAATATACTGTCTTGCCTTAGCCTCGCACTCTTCCTTTATCTGCGATTCAAAGTTAGATACCTTAACAGCCTTTTCGTGAACAAGCTCGCTTTCAAGATTGTTGAGCAGGTATTCCTTAGCCTGATCTCTTGTAAACTCGGATATCTTCTCCAGCATATCCAGCTGTGAATTCTTGATACGCTCAGCCTCAGCCATTTTATCCTCTGCGGATTTCAGCTTGTTCTGGAGAGTTTCTTCCTTCTTTTCAAGGTTATCAAGCTTACGGTCAATGGTCTCTTCCTTCTGATTGATCCTTCTTTCCTGTCTTGATACTTCGATGCGGCGTTCCTTCAGCTCTTTCTCGGTTTCCTGTCTGGACTTATGTATCTCGTCCTTAGCTTCAACAAGAGCTTCCTTTTTCAAGGTCTCCGCCGTTTTCTTAGCGTCATCGACAATTCTTTCAGCTTCTTTTTCAGCAGAACCCATTGCAGCCTCGGCGGTTTTCTGACGGTATTTTATACCCTGTCTGAAACAGATAAATCCGCTCACACCGGCGCCGGCAACAAGAGCAACTACGATCAGCAGAACTGCGATTTCTATACTCATGTATAGCCTTCCTCCTTCGTTTAAGTTTTGGTTTTGCGGCGGACTGACAGCAGCAGACTTCTTGCCTGTCTTTTTTCCGTTTCGCAAAGCCAATCAATATAAAATTGTAAAGATACAAATCAGCATAATAATTATATAAAAACGTCCAAAGCCGCAGGCGTTATCCGCACGTCTGCAAGCTGTACAAAAAAATGTACGATTTCAGACCATATATAAAACATAATGCATATTAATATTGTATAATAATTTCACTCAATTGTCAAGGTATTTTTTAGACATATATACAAAAAAGAAAAAAATTTTTGCAAATACACTTGACAACAGTCTCCCGATGTGTTAAACTTGTATTTGTAAAATTATATGTGCAAAGCTGTGATAAGGACTCTTTCATGCAGCTGTGAAAATTTTCAGAGAGCGCCGCCGCCGGCTGAAAGCTGCGCAATTTTCTTGTATGAACGATACCGCCTTTGAGCGTGCCTAATAAGCAACGGTCAGTCCCCGTTATCGGACTTACGCTTATCTTCTGACGAGCGGAATAAGGAGGTGCGGATATCCGCACGAATTTGGGTGGAACCACGATAAATGAATGTCGTCCCGAAAAGAGTGTTTTTATGCTCTTTTCGGGATTTTTTATTGGCTGATTGAAAGGAGAAGCGTTTTGCTTAGAAAAATTTCGGCGGTCCTTTGCTGGGCGGCGGCGCTTGGCACTTATGGGGCGGCAGCTTACTACTCATATATGGCATATATCCAGCGCATATCCTATCAGCAGGGGATACTCACATTCATGCCGCTTTTCATCGTAAGCTACTGGTTCGGCACATTTTTCAGCCAACTGGCTGCACCAAAGGACAAAAATAGCAGCACCCGACTTAACAAAAGGCTGAGAAACGCCCTGAACGGCGTTTTGTCGCTTGCGGGCGTGGCGCTGCTGGGATTCTGGGTCTATATGTTTATATCACGGTCGCTTTACAGGGCTTTCTGACAAGCGGCCACGAAAAAATTTATAAGGGAGGAACGCTTCATTCGGAAGCGGCAAAGCAATGGAGATCGCAGTTGTCATTTTACAGTCGCTGCTGATGTTTGCGGCGGCGAATATTTTCGGCTTGATAAAGCTTTTTGATACGGGTACGGTAGTTACGGTTCTTGCTTCCGTTGCAGCCTGCCTTTGGTATGTGATATTCGGCATCATGCCAACAATGAAAAAGCAGCCGTCAAAGCGCATCAAAGCGCTGAAAAACGGCACAAGGCTTCTTGAAGTATTTCTGATATCGGTAACGGCAAGCGCAGCGGCTCTTGTTTATCTTATATTCTTTTCGGAGCTTGACGGCAAGCAGATCGCAGCAAACACCGTTATTGCCGTTATCGCCGAGTTTATCCTCTTCTGGAACGGCACCATAAGGATATACCTTACCTCGGTGCAGCTTGGAATAAAGTGGAGAGTTATCGGCGCTGTTTGTGGACTTATACCTATCGTCAACATTGCGGTGCTGATAAAAACTCTGCGGCTCACTTCGGCTGAATGTCGATTTGAAGCCGAAAAGCTGGAGCTTGACAGCGTAAGAGCCGAAAACGGGATCTGCAAGACCAAGTACCCCATTCTTATGGTTCACGGCGTATTTTTCCGTGATTTCAGATTTTTTAACTACTGGGGCAGGATACCTGCCTCTCTCAAACGCAACGGCGCCGAGATTTTTTACGGCAATCAGCAGTCCGCAGCTCCGGTAGCCGACAGCGGAAAGGAGCTTGCAGACAGGATAAAACAGATAGTTACCGAAACAGGCTGCCAAAAGGTGAATATAATCGCTCACTCAAAGGGCGGACTTGATTCAAGATATGCCATAAGCAAGCTTGGTGCGGCAAAATTCGTTGCTTCGCTGACCACCATAAACACTCCTCACAGGGGCTGTCAGTTTGCGGATTACATTCTCGGCAAGGTCTCACCTGAGTTCTGCAGCTCGGTTGCAGGAAAATACAACGCCGCTCTTAAAAAGCTTGGGGACACCGACCCCGATTTTACGGCGGCGGTCACCGACCTTACGGCGGCAAGCTGCTCAACGCTCAACGAAAGCTGTCCCGACGCAGAGGGCGTTTTCTATCAGAGCGTAGGCTCAAGATCAATAAATGCAAGAGGCGGAAAATTCCCGCTGAATATGTCATATCATCTTGTGAAATACTTTGACGGCGACAACGACGGTCTTGTTTCGGTGGAGTCCATGAAGTGGGGCGAAAAGTTCACCATGCTCACACCCAAGGGCAAGCGTGGCATCACCCACGGCGATGTGATCGACCTTAACCGTGAAAATATCAAGGGCTTTGACGTAAGAGAATTTTATGTGGGAGTTGTTAAGGAGCTGAAAGAGAGGGGATTTTAATGATCTCAAAACGGCAGATCGACGGCGGAAAGGCTTTTGACTGGGGACGAACCTCACAAGACTATGCAAAATACCGTGACATTTATCCTCAGGAGCTTTACGACATGATAGCTTCATGGGGCGTTTGCACAAAAGGTCAGATGGTGCTTGATATCGGCACGGGAACGGGAGTTTTTCCGAGAAATATGTACCGTTTCGGCGGTAAGTTTGTGGGGACGGACATTTCTGAAAATCAGATCGCAGAGGCAAAACGGCTCTCGCAGCGGCAGCATATGGACATTGAATATTTTGCCTCCCCTGCCGAGGAGATATCCTTTCCCGAAAACACATTCGACGTTATTTCCGCTTTCACCTGCTTTTTCTATTTTGACCATGAAAGGCTCATGCCAAAGCTTTACAATATGCTGAAGCCGGGCGGCAGTCTGCTGGTGGGACACATGGCATGGCTCCCCTTTGAAGACGAGATAGCCTGCAAAAGCGAAGAGCTGATTCTGAAATACAATCCCACATGGTCGGGCGCAGGCGAAACAAGAAGACCTGTCGCTATTCCCGAGATATATGATCGGCTTTTCACTGTCGTTCATCAGGAAACGCCCGATTTCAGTATTCCGTTCACCCGTGAAAGCTGGAACGGCAGAATGAAAGCCTGCCGTGGAGTAGGCGCTTCACTTTCGGAAAAAGAGATAGCTTCTTTTGAACGTGAACATCTGGCAATGCTGGAGAACTATCCGCAAAGCTTTGAGATAAGCCATTATGCAGCGGTAACGCTGCTTAAAGTAAATAAATAACCGAAAAAAATAAACGGAGGAATTAAAATGATCAGATTAACATTGAAAGACGGCTCTGTTCGTGAGATCGAACAGGCAATGCCGGCAAGCGAGATCATCAAAGGCATCGGCATGGGGCTTTACAAGGCTGCCTGCTGCGTAAAGATCAACGGTCAGGTATGCGATATGCGCACCGTTGTTGACAGCGACTGCGAGTTTGAGGTCATGACCTTTGATTCAAAGGCAGGCAAGGAGACCTTCTGGCACACGGCTTCACACCTTATGGCTCAGGCTGTTAAGAACCTTTACCCTGAGGCAAAGCTGGCGAGAGGTCCTGCTACCGACACGGGCTTCTACTACGACTTTGAGGTGGAAAAGCCTTTTGCTCCCACAGATCTTGAAAAAATCCAGGCTGAGATGAAAAAGCTTGCAAAAGAGGGCTATGAGCTTGAAAGATTTGAGCTTCCCGTTGACGAGGCTGTTAAGCTTATGAGCGAAAGAAACGAGGATTACAAGCTGGAGCTTATCCACAAGCACGATGACAAGGGCGAAAAACTCTCATTCTACAAGCAGGGCGATTTTGTTGACCTGTGCGCAGGTCCTCACCTTATGAGCGTTGCTCCCGTCAAGGCTGTTAAGCTTCTTTCCTGCACAGGCGCATACTGGGGCAAGGCTGAGGACGGCAGACAGCTTTCAAGAATTTACGGCGTTGCGTTCCCGAAGGCTTCAATGCTTGACGAACATCTTAAAGCTCTGGAAGAAGCCAAGCTCCGTGACCACAACAAGATCGGACGTGAGCTTGAATACTTCACGACTGTTGACTACATCGGTCAGGGACTTCCAATTCTGCTGCCAAAGGGTGCAAGAGTTATTCAGCTGCTGCAAAGATGGGTAGAGGATACCGAGCAGGCAAAGGGCTGTCTGTTGACTAAGACTCCACTTTTCGCCAAGAGAGACCTTTATAAGATCTCCGGACACTGGGATCACTATCTTGACGGAATGTTCATTATGGGCGACCCCCACGATGAGGAAAAGGAATGCTTTGCTCTTCGTCCTATGACCTGCCCGTTCCAGTATCAGGTATTCCTTAACAGACAGCGTTCATACCGTGACCTGCCTATGCGCCTTGTTGAGACCTCAACTCTTTTCAGAAACGAAGACAGCGGCGAGATGCACGGACTTATCAGAGTAAGACAGTTCACTATCTCAGAGGGTCACTATGTACTCCGTCCCGACCAGCTGGAGGAGGAATTCAAGGGCTGTCTTGAGCTTGCAAAATATATGCTTGACACCGTAGGTCTGCTTGAAAACTGCACATTCAGATTTTCACAGTGGGATCCTGCAAACCCAAACAACAAGTATGAGGGTACAGCCGAGCAGTGGGAGCACGCTCAGGCTGCAATGAAGAAGATACTTGACGACATCGGTCTTGATTACGAGATCGGTATTGACGAAGCTGCTTTCTACGGTCCTAAGCTGGACATTCAGTACAAGAACGTTTTTGGCAAGGAGGACACTATCGTTACCATTCAGATAGATATGCTGCTGGCTGAAAAGTTCGGAATGTATTATGTTGACAAGGACGGTCAGAAGAAGCTGCCTTACATCATTCACAGAACTTCT
>JBJERD010000254.1:0-1907 GCA_051882095.1 Oscillospiraceae bacterium | reverse complement strand
ATATCGGTTCTTCCCACAGACCTTGCGAACAGCGTATCACCCGAAAACATATCGGTACCGATAATAAAGCATACCGACCCACTGGTATGTCCGGGAGTATGCAGAACATCAAATTCAAGCTCGTCCAGCGTAAGTATATCGTCCTCACTGAACGGTATTGCTCCGTCAAATTTTCTTGCTCCGCTTATTCTGAAAAAGTTCAGCAGCAGCCCGTTGTCGTCAGTCAGCTTGGGCAGATCAAGCTCGTGTATATACACCTCGCAGCCTGTTTTGTCAACAAGATCTGCCACCGCACCCACATGGTCGAAATGTCCGTGGGTAAGAAATATCTTTTTCAGCGTAAGCCCGAACATTTCTATCTGCTCCAAAATATAATCAGCGTCGGCTGGAGCGTCGATAAGAACGCAGTTTCCCTTGTCGCTAGCCACAATATAGCTGTTTGTATCGCAAACGCTCAACGGTTTTAATTTAATGATCCTCACAGTAATGCACCGCCTTTACTTTCCGCTTCTTTCAACGGAAATAACATTTTTTATCTTCATTATCTTCTGAATAACGCTGTTAAGCTGATCCATGCCTGCTATGCTGAGAGTTACCGTCAGTATAGCGTTGCCGTTTTTCAGCTCCCTTGACGTTGATTCATGGATATAAATATTTATCATCGCAAGCGCTGATGAAACGTCGGCAAGCAGACCTATTCTGTCTACAGCGATTATGTCAAGAGTGGTCTTGAAATATCCGTTATTATCCTTAGTCTGTGCCCACTTTACAGGCACCCATCTTGCCTCCATTTCGGGGGCGTCCTTCTGGGAACGATAATTAACGCAGTCACGCTTGTGAACGGAAATTCCGTGTCCTCTTGTGATAAATCCTACTATCTCGTCACCGGGAAGCGGATTGCAGCACTGAGCAAATTTGATAACACAGTCGTCGATGCCGTCCACTATAACTCCCGAAGAGTTCTTAGACCGTTTTGGCTTGATATCTTCGGTTATCTCGGCTGCCACCTTTTCGCCGTATTTCTTGTTATACTCGGCTTTGAGACGCTGCATGACCTTGGAAAGCTGAACTCCTCCGTAACCGATAGCGGCAAAAAAGTCATCAAGCGTTTCACAGTTGTGTCTGTGCATATCAAGCTTCAGGAAGTCTTCAAGCTCCTCCTCGGGAACTCTTATCATATTGCGCTTGAATTCTCTTTCAAGTGCATTTCTGCCCTCAAAAATGTTCTCTTCCCTGCGCTCCTTCTTGAACCACGAGCGTATTTTTGACTTAGCTTCGTTGGTCTTACACATATTCAGCCATGAACGGCTGGGACCATGACCCTCAACATTAGTGGTCAGTATCTCGATTATCTCGCCGGTCTTTATCTGATAATCGTAAGAAACCATTTTCTTGTCAGCCTTAGCTCCGCACATTCTGTGACCTACCTGAGTATGGATAGCATACGCAAAGTCGATAACAGTAGAACCCATAGGCAGAGTTATCATATCGCCCTTTGGAGTAAAGGCAAAAACATCTTCAGGCGCAAGATCGTTCTTTATTGCTCTTACTATTTCCTCAACGTCGTTTGATTCCTGCTGCGATTCGATTATCTGTCTTATCCACGCAAGTCTGTTATCGTCCTTTGAGTTGCCTTTTACACCTTCTTTGTACTTCCAATGAGCGGCGATTCCGTATTCGGCTGTTCTGTGCATTTCCCAGGTTCTTATCTGTACCTCGAAAGGAATACCCTGTCTGCCTATGACAGTAGTGTGAAGGGACTGGTACATATTGGGTTTGGGAGTAGAGATATAATCCTTGAACCTGTTTGGTATAGGCTTGAACATATCATGGATTATTCCAAGAACGTTATAGCACTCGGTAACGGTATTGACAATGATCCTTACCGCATATCTGTCGTATATCTG
>JBJERD010000253.1:0-12617 GCA_051882095.1 Oscillospiraceae bacterium | reverse complement strand
GTTTGCATATCTGTGCAAGACCAGAGGGCTTGACTATGATATGCTTTCCGCACTTGTGAAGAAAGGCACTATCTCTCAGGAAGAAAAGACAGGCAATGTGCTTTTCAAATATTTCGGTACAGACGGAAAAGTCATCGGTGCTGAAAAGGTCGGCACATCAACGGTGCATAAATTCAAAGGCATTGCAACAGGCTCGGCTGGCGGTCACGGTTTTGAGGTAGTACGCGGCACGGGCGAAAAGGCTTTTTTCTTTGAGTCGGCAATAGATATGCTCTCCTATCTGCAAATGCACGATCAGGAGCTTGATAATTGCAGGCTTGTTTCCATGATGGGCGTGAAGCCTAATATCGTTCTTGACACGATGCTCCGTCATAATATCTCCCCTGAGAATGTATTTTTATGCTCCGATAACGATACCGCAGGCAATGATTTTGCCCAGCGTTTGCAGGAGCAGTATCCTGACATGAAGCGTGTTATCACTCCCGATACATATAAAGACTGGAATGATATGCTCAGAGGTATTCCAAAAGTTGTAGAACAAGAGACTGAAAAGAAGGAGGTTCAGCAGACAGATATGCAAAGATACGGCAATGAAATGTGGCACAAGGCAACAGATAACAGAGACAAGAGCCTTGTGACGATTCAGGCGGCTGATTTTGCAAGATTGCAGGAACAGCTTGACAGATCGGGCATCAACTACTATGCCTATGCCCGTGATAATTCCGTCATTATGGCGATCAATGACAAAGATGTGGAGTGGTTCAAGCGTATCGCAGGCACTCCCGATCTTGTACCGAACAAATCAAACAGACCATACTCTCCGCCCGAAAAAAACATCTTCGGTTCTGCGGAGTATCGTTATATCCCGCAGAAGGAGTACCTCTCCGCTGACCGTGATTTAGTCCTGAAAATGGCTGAGATCATGGCAAAGCGTGGTATGCAGTTTTCGGGCAGAGTGTATCCGTCCGGTAAGGGTACGCTGACGGTTTCTCACGCTGACCTCTTTGCAGTCCGCAATATCAGGGACGAAGTGATCAATATGCGTAAGCAGTTCGCAAGTCCCGATAAGGCGCAGGAAGTCGGCAACCGTGACTATCGTGCAAACCGTGATACTCATTATTATATGAGCAAGCTCACACCTGAACAGTTCGGAAAGGTCAAGCCGTTCCTCGAAACAAGTGTGAGCTATCACGCTGTTGTCCGTGACGGCAAGGTCGCATTTTCGGTGGATAAGGAGAACGCTCCTGCTTTTCACAGGGCTTTGGAGAACGCTGTCCGTGAGGTAGATATGCTCAGGAGTATGGCAGACCTCGGTCTGACAATGGAGCAGAATGTGGCACTCTCTCCCGTGGTTCATCGCCTTGCGGTGGAAGATGTAAAGCTCGATCTTGCTGACTTTTTCGATAATCGTTATGATGATGCACAGTTCGGTGAAATGCTCTCTCTTGTTAATGCGTATCTGTCACAAGCTCTTTCGGAGCGTTACGGCGAACACTCCAAGCTCCATGATATGCTTGAAGCAAAGTCGAGTTTTGACCGCAGTATTGAGCTTTCTGACTTCTTTTCTCAGCACGATTTCTCCGATGGACAAAGGGCGGCTATTACCGCTATGTTTGTCGGTGATGTGACGAGAGGTCAGATCGACAGCATTGACGAGACTTTCACGGCTGAGGATATTCAGGCGTATGACGAGATTCTGCATAATGCTTTGCAGGAATCCGATGTTGCAGACTTCCTGACTGCTCATAAGCAGACGGTCATTGACCGTGAGAACGCAAGCAGAGTTCCGACTGAGGAAGAAGTGCTGTTCCCGAAGGCTGACCTTGCGAAGTTCCTTGCGGAGCGTACTCTTTCTTCCGATGAGTGGGAGGATATGGCTTACCCTCTGTTTGACAGCGGTTATCTTGATAAGCACAAGCCCTCAGACAAGGCGGCTTTCGGTTATCATCTTTCTGAGCCTGCACTCTATGACCTCGCCCAGCGTTATCATGACGGTGAGGATATTCGCCGTGAACTTGCACTCGGACTGTTAGAGGGCAGCGGGGCCGCAGATATTGAGTTTATCTTTGAGCAGGGTGAGATCTCAGACCGTACCTATTATTATGCTGAAAACCTCCGTCACTCTCTGCATACGGAGAGGACTGAAGACGGTTTTCAGTGCAGTTTCGGCGGTATGGAGCATTTTGTTTCCTTTGAGGAGATCGGACAGGCTTTCATTGACCGCACCCATGAGGAGTTCAATGATCTTGCTTTCTGGTGGGTTCGTGACGATATGCTCGATGCTATCCCCGATATTTCCGATGAAAAGATCTCTGACCTTCTGACAGCGTTTGACATTGCAGCTCTGCACGGTTGGGAGAACGGCGATAATATCCCGAAGCTCAACCGTATTAAAAAGGCACTCTATGATATTCTCGGTGATGAAGCGCAGACCGAAAAGGCTTTTGCGATCATCGCAAAGGAAAAGTATCATGTGAGCTTTGATGCAGAAACACCCGAAAAGAAGCCGGATAGTCTCTCTTTCCATTTCGGCAAGGATAAGGGTGATGAATGGGTTAGCGAAAGTGACATCGTTCACGATTTTGCCCTTGCACACCCCGATTGCAGTTTTGCTCTCGGCAATGCAGTCCTTGAATACCTCGATGAGAAGCAGCACTCGGAGCGTAATATCCCTGAGCTGAAAGCAGGCTGGTATAAAAAGACCGATTTCAGCATTACCGCTGTTATCAATGGCGAGGAGTTCAATTATGACGGACGCTTTGACATTGGTGACGGCAAAGGCACGGGCGGCGGATCGCTAATCGACCATATCCGCACATATAATGAGGGTATCCTCGGCTATACACAGCACCCGTTCAATCAGCCGGAGTATAAGGAAAGAGCACAGAGAATGCTTGACATTTTCGTTCCTTTCCTTGAAGCTCACTCTGAGCTGACCGCTGAGGAACAGCGTATCTTCGATGATTTCAAGGCACATCACCCGATCCGCACCTATGATGATGTGGAAAAGGCACAGGGTAAGTTTCAGATCTATCAGCTCCCAGGCGGTGAGAAGTATCACGGTGTCCGCTTTGAGGATATGGAACAGCTCAAAAAGAACGGCGTACAGCTCAATCACGATGATTATGAGCTTGTCTATGAGGGTGAAGTCGGAGAGTTCAGGGGCAATGCAACTCTTGAAGCACTCTATACGCAGTTTAACACCAAACAACCCGAAGATTTCAGAGGTCATTCTCTGTCTGTTTCCGATGTTATTGTCATTTCAGTTGACGGCAAGGATACTGCATATTTCTGTGACAGCTTTGGCTTTACGGAAATGCCTGAGTTCTTCCGTGAAAAGGAGCTTGTGCAGGAGAAGCCCGAAACTGCAAAGGTGTCCGATCTTGCGGTCGGTGATATTATAATGTATGACGGCGCTCGTCGTGAGGTTGAGGAGATCAGCACTGACCGTATCAAGATGAAAGACCTTGACGCTCCCGATTACGGCGGTATTCTGCTCGGCACTTCCGATGTGCTTGCGTATGACGGCTGGCAGCAGGATATGGAGGAAAAGGGCTTTGAGATCATCTCAAAGGCTGAAAAGCCTGCGGTCGAAGCTCCTGAACAGGCAGAGCCGGAGGATAAAGGACCAGTCTCTCTGCGAAAAGTCGGTGACTTTTACGAGATGTACGGCAAAAATGCGGAGGTCGGTGCAGAAGTCCTCGGACTGCGTATGCTCTCCAAAAATGGGCAGCCTATGGTTGGTTTTCCCGATCATGTCAAGGACGAATACTCCGCAAAGCTCCGTGAAGCAGGATATACCGTTCTGATCGAACAGGCTTTTGAGCTGAACCCTCCGAAGCGTGAAGCCGAAAAGCTCCAGACCTTACAGCAGGTCGTTGACAAGTTCTTCGGAACAGACTGCGAATCTGCGGAAACAGAGCGTGGTACATGGAAACTGGCTATCGCTGACGGTGATAAGGTCGGTGAACTGTTTTACGGCGGCGAACCTGTCTGCGGTATCTATAACCGTGGCGATAAAATGGAGATCGAGCCTTATCATGAGCTGACCACTTTTCCTGCGCTCCTGCGTACTGCGATGCTTGAACATAATCCTGACAAGCCTGTGGAGATCATGGATTTTCAGCGAACCTTTGAAACTCCGCTTGATAAGGCAAAGTGGCTTATCAACGATTTCTGTGAAGCGGAATACCGTGACGGCGCTGACTTCTCCGATCTGCATAATGTCGGTCTTGCGTTTACTACGCTGACTGACGATGAGCTGCCCATTCAGGTGACGGCTGACCTTGTGGACTTCAAGATCACTCACGAATTTGACGGTGAAGTGTTCGATACAGAGCAGTTTGACAGTATTGAGGATATGATCGAGAACGGTCTGACAGGACTTGATTTTTCTGACCTTGTTTCCGTTCCCGATGATGTTATCGAAAAGCATATTGCAAAGGACGAACAGACGGTTGACCTTATGAGCGATGCCGCCGATATTTCCGATATTTCTTCTCCTGTCGATGATGTGCCTGCGGTCACGCTGAAATACAAGGGTGATGCTGAAAGCCTTGACGAGATCAAAGACAAGGCACTTTCCCTCGGTGCGACTGTTATCGTGGATAACGCTGAGTGTATCATTTCAATTGATACCTATGAGAATTACACGTCAGAGCTTGATTTGCTTGCTTATGAGCTGGGTGTTATGCGTGTTAATGATGCTTCTGCGGTGGAGACACCTGCCCGGGATAATGCGGATATTGATAAACCTCTGTTTACCGATGAAACAGTCATTGACGAAATTCAGCGAAATGAGCAAGATGATATGTCGTTTTGGGATAATCCCGATATTGAGGGCGAACAGCTTTCTTTATTTGGCGATTCCAAACCGCTGACGGCTTCAAATACTGAAAAGGAAAAATCCAAATCCGAGTTTTCCAAAGGTCCGGTAGTTGACGGTGTTCAGGTCTATGAAGCATTGGCCGCTGAGATTGACCGTGGTACAGGCTTTGTTCACGGTAAGCTCCGTGTGCAGGAGTTCTATGAGGAACAACACCCGACTGTACAGCAGTTAGCCGATTTTCTGAAAAAGGAATACGGCACGGGCGGTCATAGCGGTGAGGGGAAAATCTCGCTCGTCGATTATGATAGCAAGGGGCTGACGTTCTCCTTTGAGAATGGCGAGAAATTCCGTCATTCGTGGTATAATGTTGCGACAATGACCGAATCACGGCTCAGGGACGATACATACCTTTCTGCCGAACAGAAATCAGAGAGGGCGGCGCTCAAAGCAGAGCAGTCCGCTGAGAAACAGTCTTCCCATACTGTCAAGGTTGGAGACCGATTTAGTCACAAAATTACTGGCGAGATTTCTGAGGTTATTTCGCTGACAGGTGCGCTGCCGTTCTATACGGACGATTGCACAGTTCAGCGTGACAGCGGCGGCTTTGCTATCACGGAGAATATCTCCTATGATAAGCTCCTTAACAGCGGTCTTTATGAATATATCGGCAAGGCTGAACCTGAAAAAGCGCAGTCTGCACCTGTGAAGTCTAAGCCAGCGGTTAATCCTGAAGCGGAAAAGCCTGAGATTCCGACGGTCAAGAATCTCTCTCAGCTCAAAAAGGCTATCAAGCCGGGAATGATGTTTGAGATCACCGATCATCTCCGTCCTGAGTGTATCGGAGAACGCAGAATCGTCACGGGTGTAAGCACCGTTGATTTTACTTCCAGAAAACTCGATGAAAACGGTGAACCTATGGGCAAAGACCTTCACATGGATTTCGACCGTGCGAAAAACTGGGCTTTTGATGGCGGTGAGCTGACTTCTCGGCTCGACAACGGCGATATGCTGATGAGCTTTCATTTCATTGATAGTCTGGAGCGTGAGCAGACAGTTCATGTTGATAAAGAGCATGAGCTTGCACCCGAAAAGACTGCTCCTGAGCTTTCTGTCGGTGACTATCTTGAATACAGGGGCAAGGAGTACAAGGTCGAAAGCCTTGATATGGATGGATTTATCACGCTGACTGATACGGCGCTTGAAGATGCGCCGAGACTTATCTCCCGTGTGACCTTCCTTACTGATGAGTTTATCCGCAGTGGTGAATATATGGTTATTACGCCTGAAAAGGGTGAGGTCGAAGCTCCTGCACCGGATAAGGGCGATAATTTCACTATTACCGATGATACCCTCGGTGAGGGCGGTGCTAAGACGAAATTCCGTGCAAATGTCGATGCGATCAGAACGCTGAAAACACTTGAAGCGGAAAAGCGTCCTGCAACGGCTGAGGAAAAGGAAACCTTGTCGAAATATGTCGGTTGGGGTGCTTTGGCTAAGGCTTTTGATAAGAATGACGAGAAGTGGGCCGCAGAGTATAAGGAGCTTTCCGAGCTGCTGACTCCACAGGAATATGCTCAGGCACGTTCAACGGTAAATGATGCATTTTATACAAGCCCCACGGTTATAGACGGCATCTACGAAGCTCTCGCCAATTTCGGCTTTGAGGGCGGCAACGTATTAGAGCCTGCAATGGGTATCGGAAACTTTTTCGGACGTATGCCCGAAGATATGCAGGCACACTCTCAGCTCTACGGCGTTGAGATCGACAGCTTATCGGGCAGAATCGCTCAGGCACTCTATCCCGATGCGGATATTGCGATTCAGGGCTTTGAAAAGAACCGTTTTCAGAACGGAAGCTTTGATGTAGCTGTCGGTAATGTTCCGTTCGGTGAGCTTGGTTTCCGTGATACTGTCCATGATACTACCAAACTTCATGACTATTTTTTTGCAGAAGCTCTCTCAAAGCTCAAAGACGGCGGTATCATGGCATTCGTGACCTCGGCAGGCACACTTGACAAGCGAGACGAGACTACAAGGCAGATGTTGGCTGACAAGGCTGACTTCATCGGTGCAATCAGACTTCCGGGCGGTAAAAACGGAGCTTTCAAGGATAATGCAGGCACGGAAGTCACCACGGATATTATCTTTTTGAAGAAGCATGAAGGCAAGTCACTTGCCGAAATGTCCGATATTCCCGATTGGGTACACATCGGTGAAACTGCTGACGGTCTGCCAATAAACAAGTATTTTGAACAGCACCCCGATATGGTGCTTGGCACTGTGGTCGAGGGCAACAAGCTCTACGGCAGCGGTACAATGGTTGTCGCCGAGGACGGCTTTGACCTGAAATCGGCACTTCATGAAGCTGTCGGAAAGCTCTCGGCGGAGATCAGTCATGAGCGTGGCAGAGATGTGTATGCTAAGACCGCTGACGGCGTTCAGGTTCAGATTCCGTCTAATCTGCGTAATTACAGCTTTTTTATGTCTGACGATCAAGTTTTCTTCAAGAAAAATAACGCCGCCTGCGAGTTCCGTTTCGATAAGGGAACAGCGCAGCACAAGCGTTTTAAGGCGTTTATTGAGCTTCGTGACCTCACCCGTGAGCTGATCGAAGCGATGGAGCTTGACAAGCCCGATGCTGTCATTAAAGACTTACAGGCAAAGCTGAATGTGGCATACGATGATTTCTACAAGAAGTTCGGGCTTATCCACTCTCAGACCAACAAGCGTTATTTTGCGGAAGATGTGTCCTACAATCTTGTGGCAGGACTGGAAAAGAGCTATGATAAGACTAAGCTCCTTGAAAAGTCCGATATTTTCACAAAGCGGACTATCGTGCCGCCGAAGGCTGTGGAACACGTTGACACAGCACTTGAAGCTCTCACGCTCTCCATTGCGGAGAAAGCAAGGGTTGACTTTGAGTACATGAGCAGTCTGACGGGTATGACCGAGGACGAGCTGAAGCACGACCTGACGGGCAATATCTTCAAGATTCCCCATACGGAGAATGAGTATCAGACGGCGAGTGAGTATCTATCCGGCGATATTCGCAAGAAGCTCCGTGAAGCTGAGGAGATCGCTGAATATGATCCCGACTTCAATATCAATGTATCAGCACTGAAACAGGCTATGCCCGAACCGCTTAAAGCCGGAGATATTGACATTAAGCTCGGTGCCGCTTGGCTTGATCCGAAATACTATGAGCAGTTCATGTATGAGCTGTTGCAGACTCCGGCATATCAGCGGAGTGACAGTCCGTCCGCCCGTTGGAACAAGTCTGCTATCGTGGGAGTGGAATACTCCGTACACGCTAATTCTTTCCATGTCAGCAACAAATCTTCCGACAGGTCGGTGCTTGCTACTCAGAAGTATGGCACTCACAAAATGAACGCTTATGACATCTTTGAGCATCTTCTGAACTTGCAAGAGCCGAAGGTCTATAAGACTATCGAAGTGCCTGACGGCTTGGGCGATACAAAGGAAAAGCGTGTGGTGGATATTGATGCTACCCGTGTGGTACAGCGTAAGGCTGACGATATTCGCAAGGCTTTCAAGGCGTGGATCTTCAAAGATTCTGCCCGCCGTGAAGCTATTGTGGAGCGTTACAATGAGCTGTTCAACAGTATCCGTCCCCGTGAGTTTGACGGCTCGGCTCTTTCTTTCCCGATGATGACTGCGGACATTCATCTGCACGATCATCAGAAAAATGCGATCGCTCACGCTATGTTTGGCGGTAATACGCTGTTTGCTCACTGTGTTGGTGCAGGCAAGACCTTTGAAATGATCGCAACAGCGATGGAATCAAAAAGGCTCGGTCTTTGCACAAAATCGCTTTTTGCCGTTCCGAATCATCTGACAGAGCAGATTGGTGACGATTTTCAGAAGCTCTATCCAGGTGCTAACATTCTTGTTGCGACAAAAAAGGACTTCAAGAAAGAGAACCGACAGCAGTTATTTGCTAAGATCGCTACTGGCAACTATGATGCGGTTATCATCGGTCACTCTCAGCTCGGTAAGATTCCTGTTTCTAAGGAGAGACAGGTCATGACGATCCAGAGCCAGATCGATGATATTCTTCGTGGTATCGAGGAGCTTAAAAAGAGCGAAGGCTCTAAGTTTCAGATCAAGGCTATGGAGCGTACCCGTAAAAGTCTGCAAAAGCAGCTTGATAAGCTCGAAAAGGCTAATCAGGACGATACTCTGACCTTTGAACAGCTCGGTATCGACCGTCTGTTCGTCGATGAAGCCCACGAGTTCAAAAACCTGTTCGTCGCCACAAAATTGCAGAATGTAGCCGGAATTTCCAATTCGGCTTCACAGAAAGCACTCGATCTTTTCCTCAAATGCAGATACCTCGATGAAAAGACTGGCGGCAAGGGCGTTATCTTTGCAACTGGCACACCTCTGAGCAATTCTATCACGGAATTGCACACTATGATGCGTTACTTGGAGTATGACTTCCTGCGTGATCACGGCTTACAGCACTTCGACAACTGGGTTGCGGTCTTTGGCGACCAGAAAACCGATTGGGAGCTAAAGCCTGCGGGCAATGGCTTCAAGGAGCGCACCCGTATCGCAAACTATACAGGTCTGCCCATCTGAAAACCTTATGAATAATAATCTCAAAATCTGCACCGATCAGATGCAGAACTGAACGTGAATACCGTCCTCATCGGACACATAAACGGCATCAATCATCATGACAGCGACCTCATGTTTTTCTTCAATCGTCAGGCTGTCCCAATTCTTCAGCGGTTCTTTCAGGGGCTTCGTGTCGATAGCTTTATGCTTACGGCATTTCGTCTGGAGCTTGTTTTCCAATTTGGACTTTGCCTTGTGATACTCCTTGACACGCTTCTGAATGTAGGCAAACAGTATCTCATCGGCATCAGCGAGCTTGTCCATCAGCTTGTGAATATCATCATCATATTTCAGTATCTCAGCTTTGAGGGATTCCATTTCGGCATCGGGAGCGTTATCCTCGTGCCTTGTGACCTCAAGGCTTTTAATTTTATCACACATAGCCATGTAGACAGCTTCCTCTACGTCATCGAGCTTTGTTTTCAGAGTACGCCGTTTGCAGCCGTTGAGAGTAGAGAAGCCGAAATCAATCAGATATTTCCAAGTTCTCGTTCCTGTTTTGTTATGCTGAATGTTAAGCTGAATACTGTAACCGCAGTGAGAACATTTCAGCAATCCTGCAAGCCAAGAGCTTTTCGCCTTACCGTTATTCGGGAACTTCTTGTTATGGGCTTTTTTATCTTGAACGGTAAGCCATGTTTTTGAATCAACAAGTCCCTCATGATAGCCAATCTTAACATAAGTTTTGCCCTCATTGTCTTTATGCGAGAACACGCCATGAATGCCGTCATAGGCTTCAATTTCATCAATGATCTCGTAACCCATAGACTGAAAATAAGCATATACATCTTTGTCGGCTCTCACATACAAGGGACTCTCCAAAATAAGAGAAACATGACTTTGATTGATACGTCCTTTTGACTTGTAATTGCCTGTTCTTCTTGTGACAATATCGTTGTCCTGGAAATATTCGATAATGTCTTTCAGAGAACAATCAGGGTTTTGATACATCTGAAACGCAATACGAACCGACTCAGCCTGTTCTGAGGGAATAAGAACTGAGCCTGTCTTGCCGTTCACTTTTCTACGCTCAGAATCATAGCCATAATACATTTTACCGCCCTGATAAAATCCTGTTTCACGGGCTTTTGTATTGTAGGCATCGGCAACACGGGCGGCAATCGTTTCACGCTCAAACTCTGCAAAGTTAAGCAGATTGTTTCTCATCATACGCCCTTCTTTTGTGCTGGTATTGAAAGGCTCAGACAGAGAATAAACGGAAACGCCATAGCGGTCAAGCTCGTCCGTGATATTCAGATACTCTCTCATGTTTCTGCTGAAACGGTCATACTTCTTCACCACGATACGGCTGATCTCACCGTTACGGGCATCTGTCATCATCTGCATGAAAGCCGGACGATGTGTGACATCTTTTCCACTCTTGCCATCGTCACAATAGATACGGTAAGGTTCATCGCCTACGAATCTAATACATTCCTCCTTTTGGGCATTTATCGACAGCGAATTATTGCCCTTATAGCTGTCGCTTACGGAACGGCGGACATAGATTGCTGTCAGCCCTTTCCCGTTAGTTATTGTTTTCATTTTATCGACCTCCATAAAGCAATGAAAGCCGATCTACGCACATCTATATCTTAGCGCACATCGGCTTAAATTGCAAGTCCATCACACAGAATTTACCGTGTAATTATGAATTTTAGCGATATGCACCATTATTCATTTTTGTCCTGTTCTGAATTGCTGCGCTCTGCACTACTCAGAATATCGTACATCCTGTTGAGCTTCTGACGGCGAATTGTTTCAGGCACATTATCGGGTGAACTGTAAGTTACCCGAATGCCCGAAGCCGTGTGCAGCTCAACTACCTTCTCTCTATCTACGGTAGATGTAATGTTGTTCGTTCTACACTATCCTTTCCGACAGCTCGTTCCATTTTCAAACTTCCTGCTGTCTGTATCCTGAAAAAATCTTTCCGTGTGCTTACGGGGAAAATGCATTGTGACCGTCAAGGCATTTTAGTCATAGTCGGTGACGGGCTTTCCGTAAAATGTGATCTCGTCATCTTCTTCGGTACTATCCCTGATGGCATCGCCGTTCTTGCTGTTCTCGTCAAGCGAAGTGTTGCCGTTATCGCCAACAGTTACGCCGACCATTTCAAGCAACTCTGAATCCGACAGACCACTCGCACGAAGTTTCTGCAACAGTGTATGCTCCGAGCTGATGATCTCATCAAGCTCACTGGGCTTGCAGTTGTATTCCTCTGCCATCGCAAGACGGGTAACATCTTTAAGCTTCTCTTCCAGCGATTTCTTCTTTGCCGTATCACTTGCGATACGCTTTTCCAAAACCTTGATTTTCCCAATGAGCTGATTTCTTTTTTCTGTATATAAGCCCATTCAAAAAACACAACCTTTCTATTTCTGTTCTAAGCAGTTTTTGAAATCCTGACTGCTATGATTTCATTATAGCGCACACTTCTATGAAAAAACAATCCGCATTGCGCACAATCTTTCGTTCGCAATTTGTTAATAAAAGACCGGGGAATTTTGAATTTTTAAAAATAAAAATTACGCAATTTCGCAGAAAAATGAATGTGGTCATTTTGACGAAAGCTGAAAAAAGTCTATCTTGATTATTTCTGATTTTTCCAGTATTATATTTTTAGGGATCGGCGGAGAGCCTATCGAGCAAAAAGCGATACAGAGAAATATAGTCGCTGATGCTCCAATTCCTCACACGGAAGAGAGGAAAACAGCAGAGCCGACAGGCTCGTATGAAAAATAGCCCCGCAGGGGCTATGTCAAATCGCAAGCTCGGCATAGTTGCACTACAAATCACAGATTTGAGTGAAACTATGCACCGCTTGTTAGAGGGCTTCCGCCCCTAAGACCCCGAAATAAAAAGAGAAAGGAAACCCGAAACAATGAAAGGTGAAACAAAGAGAAAACACAGTATTCAGGTCAGGCTGAGTGACGAGGAATACGAAGCGTTCAACCGCAAATTCCGCAATAGCGGAATGAAGTCGAGAAGCGACTTTTTCAGGAAGATGATCTTTCAGGGATACATCGTTCAGTTCAACGAGAATGAGCTGAAAGACCTTCTGAAGCTTGCGAGAACCATTTCCAACAATATCAATCAGATCGCTGTCCGGGCAAACAGCGGCGGCGGTGTTTACGCCGATGATATT
>JBJERD010000252.1:0-1912 GCA_051882095.1 Oscillospiraceae bacterium | reverse complement strand
AGCATCTTCACTTTTGCTCAAAGATATATCAGATGATTTTTTTACATCAGACTTTTCTTTGGCTTTTTGATATACCTTTCTTGCATTCTGCTTTTTAAGGCTGTCCTTATCTATCGCCAATATATCACCTTGCTTTCAGAATTCGCCGTTGGCGAATTATCCTTCATAACTTGTATTCATAATCTCGTAGAGCCTTGTGTTTTTAGGGAAACTATCCTTAAACGGTACAATAGCGCCGCTCAGGTTTTTGTCGTTGTAGTAAATAAGTCCTTCGCCGCAGCCTGTGTCAGTGATAAACTCCATTTCAAGGGGAGAGATATCAAGCTTTTCCGCAATTATTTCCCTGTCACCCGAAGCCTGACCGAGAAGTGTTATAAAGGCTGAATTTTTAAGGATGTTTTCTATCTGAGGGGAAAGGAGAATATCCGTAACGTTTTGTGTAATGCCCGTGGGGAGCGCGTTCCATTTTCTGAATCGTTTCCACATATCCACGCAGTACTCCGCAGTCTGCTGATCCCGCAGGAGCAAGTGGAACTCGTCAATATAGAAGTGGGTGTATTTCTTTTCGTCACGTCCCTGTGATACCCTGTTCCACACATAATCGACTACAATCAGCAGACCCATTTTATGCAGATGCTTTGACAGCTTTTTTATATTGAAGCATACAATGCGGTTGTCAACATTTACGTTTGTCCTGTGATTGAAAATCGAAAGAGAGCCTTTGACAAAAATCTCAATAGAATCCGCTATGCCCTGGGCGTGTTCATTGTTTTCCTGATTTCTCAGCTCGTTATACAAGTCCTCAAAGATAGGCACTTTTTCGGGAACAGGATCGGCAATATACGGCTCATAAATTCTCTTTACGCACCTGTCGATTATTGACTTTTCCGCTGCTGTCAGCCCCGATACACTGCCGCTGCTGATGGCTGCTTCACAAAGGGACAGTATAAACTGGGACTTTACTGCAACCGGGTCATCGTCATGCTCGTCCGATTTCAGGTTTATATCAAATGGGTTCAGGTGATGCTGAGATGATGCGGAAATATCAATTATCACACCGCCTAAAGATTTTGCAAGCTCACAGTATTCCGCTTCCGGGTCGCAGACAATTATGCGGTCGAGAGTACGGAAAAAGTTATCCAGTATCTCACGTTTTGCCGTAAAGGATTTTCCTGTTCCTGCCATTCCCAGTATCAGAGCGCCAAGATTTATCAGGGTCTTGCGGCTGATTGAAATGAGCTGATTTGAAATAGGGTTATATCCACGGTAAGTTGCTCCCTTTTCAAAAACCTCCTGACTTGTAAAGGGCATGAATGTTGCAAGCTCTGTTGTGATGAACGGTCTGCTTATGGGCACTTTGTTTACCCCCAGAGGCAGAGCCGACATTGCCGCTTCTTCCTGCAAATCATCAAGAACTTTGAGCTCACAGTTGTACTTCTGAATTACCGAACGCACATCGTTTTCAATGCCGAGGATTTCGTTCATTGTTCTGCCGTAGATTGTTACCGTCAGAGTAGTATCGAAGATCCGCTGATTGCGTCTTGAAATAGCGTTATAAATACTTTCACAGGAATCAATTTCATTCACCAGATTCATGGACAGAATATCGCCGTCATGCCCACGCTGGGCTGCCTTCTGCTGTAATCCGACCTTAACCCCCTGTATTGTAGTCAGCTTCTTAGATGCAAAATTGATAGCCTTATTCTGCGTTTTGCTTTTGGTATGCAGATTGATGGAGATATTACCGTGTGCAGCCATTATTTCTTCAATAATTCTGTCGGAGATTTCAGCATTGTCAATCAGAATAAAATATGCTCGTCCCAGTGTTCTGCCCATTCGGAAAGTATCAAGGTGTGAAAAATCCATTGAAGTGGGAGCAATGCTGTCTTTAACGGAAACTCCCCGGTACAGC
>JBJERD010000251.1:0-1918 GCA_051882095.1 Oscillospiraceae bacterium | reverse complement strand
TGACCGAAGTCCTTTATGCCTCTGATTTAAGACGTGCCACACGCAGAGCAATGCACCTTATCAATGAAAGGGATTATTCCTATATCCAGCTTTTTGAAAAGCTGCAGAAAAATTATCCGGACAGGATATGTTTTGCAGTTGCGAACGATATGGCTGAAAGAGGATATATCAACGACCGCAGCTATGCCAACGAAATAGTTTACAGCTATATGGTGTGCAAGTGCTACGGTCCGAGGAGAGTAAGGCAGGAGCTTTACAAAAGGGGCGTTCGTGGGGAGATTGCGGAAAACGCTATTGAAAGCGAAATGGAAGGCCTTTACGAGCGGCTTATGTCTGTTATAGAAAAGAAATACGCAGGGTATCTTGAAGACCCTGAGGACACAAAATCCATTGCAAAGGTGAAAAACGCCCTTGCAAGAATGGGATATGACTTTGACGATATAAACAGCGCAGTAAAAGAGTATCTTGATGAATGATAAAGGAGATAAAGCATATGCCTATTAAAATCGGACTTGTTTCACTTGGCTGCTCCAAAAACCTTGTGGACTCTGAAAGAATGCTTTACAAGCTCAGACAGAGAGGCTATGAGCTTGTGACAGAACCGGGACTTTCTGACATTGCAGTTGTCAACACCTGCGGATTTATACAGTCCGCAAAGGAGGAGGCAATTGAAACTATAATTGAACTGGGAAAACTCAAAGCTGAGGGTACTATCAAAAAAATAATCATAACAGGCTGTCTTTCTGAAAGATACAAGGAAGAGGCGGCGGAGCTTTTTCCGGAAGCTGACGCTGTTATCGGTATCGGCAACCAGGAGGATATCATTGATGTTATCGACCACGTTCTTGCAAATGAACGTGTGGTTGACTTTGCACCAAAGGAAAAGCTGCCGGTGACAGGCGGAAGAATCATTTCAACTCTGCCGTTTTTTGCTTACCTTAAAGTTGCGGAGGGCTGCGACAACTGCTGTTCCTACTGTGCGATACCACAGATAAGAGGTCGTTTCAGAAGTGTTCCTATGGAGGACGCTTTAAAGGAGGCAAGGTGGCTTGCTGAAAACGGTGTTACCGAGCTGATTGTTATTGCGCAGGACACAACACGCTACGGCGAGGACTTGTACGGCGAATCAAAACTGCCGGAGCTGCTGGAGGAACTTTGCAAAATTGACGGTTTCAGATGGATAAGAGTGCTTTACTGCTATCCGGAGAGAATTACCGACCGTCTGCTTGACGTTATCGCAAAAGAGCCGAAAATCGTGAAATATATGGATATTCCAATCCAGCACTGCAACGGCGCTATCCTCTATGAAATGAACAGAAGCGGCGACGAAAAGCAGCTGAGGGAGCTGATTGAGAAAATACGCTCAAAGGTTCCGGGAATCGTTCTGAGAACAACGCTTATCACCGGTTTCCCGGGAGAAACCGAGGAACAGTTCAACGGTCTTGCGGAATTTGTAAAGGATGCCCAGTTTGACAGGCTCGGCTGTTTCCCTTATTCACAGGAGGAGGGAACTGCTGCCGGAGAGATGGCAGACCAGGTTGACGAAGAAGTAAGGGCGCACAGAGCCGACATTATCATGGAACAGCAGCAGCTGATACACAGCCGCAAAAATGAGGAATGTATCGGCAAGGTCATGGAGGCTGTTGTTGAGGGCTTTGACAAGTGGGCTGAATGCTGGTTCGGACGTACAAGGGGCGACGCTCCCGATATTGACGGAAAGGTGTTCTTTGCAGGAGAAGAAAAGCTTGACATCGGTCAGTATGTAAACATAAAAATTACGGATACTCTTGATTATGACTTGATTGGAGAGGTGATTGCCGATGAATCTTCCAAATAAGCTGACGCTGCTGAGAGCAGTTTTAGTACCGGTTTTTCTGGTGCTTTTGTTCGTAAAGGCTATACCGCTTAATTTCACACT
>JBJERD010000250.1:0-1941 GCA_051882095.1 Oscillospiraceae bacterium | reverse complement strand
TTCCTTTCAGCTGTCGGGGCAATACATGGACAGTCCGACCCGAAGCCCGATAATACATACTGTTCGTACAGCAACATTATAACATAAAACTTTCAAGTTGTATATAGTTTTTATAAATTTTTTATTTTCAAGCGAAAAAAACAAAGCTGCCGAAAATCGCAGATAAAAAAACAACGCCGCACGACCCTTCCTCAGGTCTTGCAACGTAAGAATAAACCGTCATAAAAAATCAAGCAAAAATATAATATCACCGTACTACAAGTCATAAACCGCAGCCGGTACATTTACAGAATCCACTCTTCCGTAATTTACAGAGAACGACTTTAGACAGTCATAATTGGATATTATCATCAGCAGCGTAAGATCTCTTCCGTCAGCGGCAGCCTTCTCAATATCAGTCTCGCTTATTATCTGACCTGCTTCTATCCTGTCGTTAACGGCGACCTTCAGCAGAGTGCTGCTCAGATCGGCAACGTTGCTGAATTTTGTTCCTATATGCATCACAGCTATCAGCCCGTCGTCTGTTTTGACGGTAATAGCTCTGTTATTGTTGGCGATGCTTTTTACAACTCCGCTGACAGGACTGCAAACGTTGTTCTCCGACGGAACCAGCGCAAAACCGTTGCCGACTATCAAAGATGATATAACAGGATCGTCAACACTTTCAAGAGAAATTATCTCTCCCGCCGCAAATGGATACATTATCTTATGCTTTGCTGCATAGACATCTGTATTCTTTTTGAAAATAGCCATATTCCGCCCTCCTTGCTAGTTCTATTAATAAAATTTTTCTATATATTATTTTAACAAATTATTATGTGTTTTGCAATAGCAAATATAACTTTTTGTGATATTTTCTAAAAAATTGTGCTAAATGACAATTTTCATGGCTAAAGCTTAAAAGCATTTGTGCATTAATACATTTTAATTTTATATTTTCGACCATAAAAAGCAACAAAATGGAAATATAAGTTTTACTTTCAATAAACATCAAATTAAATATCGGTGCAAAAGCTTGCAAAGAATCATGAAAAATAGTATAATTATATCAATTCTGAATTGAGAGGTCAAATTATGCTGGTCAATATTGAAAGCTTATATAAATTTTACAACGGAGAACCGCTGCTAAAGGATATCAACATGACTATAGAAGACCATGAGACCGTGGGTCTTATCGGTGCAAACGGCTGCGGAAAATCAACGCTGCTGCGGATAATAACAGGTCTTGAAGGCTTCGACAAAACGCCTGAGGGCTACGGCTCGGTATCTGTTGCAGGCTCCGCACGCATCGGATTTCTCCGGCAGAACAGCGGTCTTGACACCGCTTCTACCATTTACGAAGAAATGCGCAAGGCTTTTGACGACCTTCTTGACGTAAAAAAGAAAATGGAGAGCCTTGAAGAAAAAATGGCTTCCGCCCAAAGCGACGAGCTTGATTTTATCAGTCAGGAATACTCGCAGCTCTCAGCCTATTTTGAAGCCCGTGACGGCTACCGCATCGACGTCAGGATAAAACAGGTGCTAAACGGCATGGGCTTTGGTGATACTCCAACAGACAGAGTTACCGCTTCCCTTTCGGGCGGAGAAAAAACACGTCTTGCCCTTGCAAAGCTGCTGCTTGAAGAGCCCGACCTGCTTATTCTGGACGAGCCTACCAACCACCTTGACTTTCAGACGCTTATGTGGCTTGAGGACTACCTCAAGGGCTATAAGGGCGCAATTCTCATAGTTTCCCACGACAGATATTTTCTCAACAAGGTCTGTTCAAGAATATGCGAAATAGAAAACGGCAGGCTTACATCTTACAAAGGCGACTATTCGGCTTATCTTGTACAGAAAAAAATGAATTCGGAGCGTCAGCTGAAAGAATACGAGGCGCAGCAAAAGGAGATAGCCAAGCTGGAGGACTATATCGTCAGAAACAAAACCAGAGCCTCCACC
>JBJERD010000249.1:0-12912 GCA_051882095.1 Oscillospiraceae bacterium | reverse complement strand
AACGCATACGGTCAGGTAGTAGGCATCACATCGGCAAAAATCAACTCGCAGTACGGCGAGGGTCTTGGATTTGCTATCCCTATAGATGAAGCTACTCCCATAATCGACGACCTTATCAAGTACGGATATGTTACAGGCCGTCCTACACTTGGCATAAGCGGTGAAAATGTGACCGATGTTTATTCGCAGTATTACGATATCCCCAAGGGATTCTTTGTAAGAAGCGTTGAATCGGGAAGCGCAGCCGAACAGGCAGGCATTCAGGTCAACGATATCGTTATAGGCATCGAGGGAAATCTTATCGAGTCTATCGAAGAATTCAACGAAATAAAGGAAAACTATAAAGCAGGTGACAAGATCACCGTTTCGGTATACAGAGACGGCGAGATAATAGATAAAGAGGTCACACTGGGCGAAGCCATTGATAAAGAAGACGATGAAGATCAGCAGTCACAGTATCCGCAGTATGATGACTACGACGACTATGACAGCTACCGTCAGTTCTTCAATCAGTTTGGTTATAGATAAGCCGCATCAACAAGCTTTCTTCTTTTTATGTTTTCTTCATATTTTTTCATATTCTTTTACTTCAGGAAAACGGCTGTTCCCTTTATGGGAGCAGCCGTTTTCCGTTGACAAAACTCTCCGCCTGTGATATCATGTGATTAATGCAACACAATCGGAGGTGAAAAGATCATGCTTGAGCACGAACTGAAATTTGCAGCAACAAAGGACGATATTGAGGCTTTAAGAAAAAAGCTTGCTGAAAGTGAAAAAACAGTATCCGTCAAAAGGGGTGTGCAGATAAACTTTTACTACGATACCGACAGCCGGTCTTTCCTGTCGGGCGGCACTACCGTGAGGATACGCCAGAAGGAGAACGGTCTCAAGCTGCAAATCAAAAGGCACAACTATTACGGAAGCAACAAAAATCTTGAAACGGCTGAAAAGATATACGAGATCCCCAACACCATGACCGTTGAGGGTCAGACCGTTAAGCTTATGGGAGAGCTGGTAACAGACCGCACAAGGCATATTCTTGACAACGGCGTAAAAATTGACCTTGACATCAACTTCTACTGCGGTCTGACAGACTATGAGATCGAGGCGGAGCTGCCGGAGGGCATGGAAGATGCGAACGGTATAAAAGATTTTTTCGACGGGCTGAAGCCTGCCGTTTCGGGAAAAGTAAGCAGATTTTACACGGCTAAAAAACTGCTTGAAAATAAATGATCCATTGGCTTATTTCAAATAATTTTATTCAGAAAGGACGTTTTTATGGACCTGTCAATTTCAAAAAGATTATTATGCCTCGCCGCAGCGCTGACTGTTCTGTCAGGCTGTGCATTGACAAACGGCGGTTCGGACAAATCTGAAAGCGGCGCCTCGTCGGGTGTCTCCGAAGGCGGTGAAAGCGGAAATACCGACAATGAAGAAGCCGAAGCGGAGTTCGTTCTCAACGACAGCAAGGTGGAATTTTCAAAGCCGGGCGGAGTTTATCAGGAAGCCTTTTCACTGGAGCTTAAATGCGACGGCGGCAAGCTGTATTACACCACCGACGGCAGCGACCCCCGAACCAGCGACACAAGGATAGAATACAGCGGCGCTGTTGAAATAACCGACCGCAGCGGAGCGGCTAATGTTGTTTCGGCAGTTGACCCTCTTTCCATATCGGGAAATTTCAACGATTACAACAGGAGAACCGAGTCTTTCACCTGCAAAATATCAGCGCCGTCGGACGACGCTGTTGACAAATGCACCGTTATAAGAGCCGCAGCCCAAGCGGAAGACGGAAGCTTTTCACAGACTGCATCCTGCACATATTTTATAGGCTCTGCCGAAAGCCACATTCAGGGGCTTAAAGAAAGCTGCGAGGCTTCGGGGCAGGATCTTGCCGTTATAAGCATCACAATGGATTATGACGACCTGTTCGACGCAGAAAAGGGCATTTACGTCAAAGGAAACATTTTTGACAAAGCGCTTCAGGAAAAAATAGCTTCGGGAGAGAAAATTGACGGAGAGACCGCCCGTGCTCTTGATGCAAATTACAAGCAAAAGGGCAGAGAGTGGGAAAAGCTTTGCAACATCGACTACATGGAGTTCAATGCAGACGGCGGAGAGACAAAATTCTCTCAGGATGCAGGAATAAGGATACAGGGCAACTACTCTCGTTCTGACCTGCAAAAAGGATTCAGGCTTTATGCTAGAAATAGCTACGGCGAAAACAATTTCAACTACCCTGTTTTCGGAGACAACGCCGTAAATGAAAAGGGCGAGACTCTTGACAAATACAAAACTCTTGTGCTGAGAGCCGGCGGAAACTGTGCTTTTACCGCAAAGTTCAACGACACCTACTGGCAGGATATGTCCAAAGAGCTTGACTGCTCCACAAAGGCAAGCCGTCCCTGCGTTGTATATTTAAACGGCGAATACTGGGGACTTTACATTCTTGAAGAGAACTACTCCGACGATTATTTTGAAGATCATTACGGTGTTGCCAAAGAAAACGTTGTTGTATACAAGGGTGACGCCGAAGCCTTGAAGCTTGGCTACAAGCTGGACGAAGGAACTCTCCCCGAAGGTGAAAACAACGAAAAATACTATTTCAAAGAGCTGCTTGATTTCTTCAGAAAGCACAAGGACCTTTCGGACGAGGCGGATTATGAGGAATTTGAAAAGCTTGTTGACGTAGAAAGTGCAAGAGATTATTTCCTTGCAGAGATATGGATAAACAACAAGTGGGACTGGCCGGGCAAAAACTGGTCCATGTGGAAAACAGCCGACCCTCAGAACGCAACCGAATACGACGACGGCAGGTGGCGTTTCATGTTCTACGACATGGAATTCGGCGGAGTAAGCGGCGAGCAGGACGCATACACCAACACCGTCAAGGAAGACAACTACAAACCGCTTGGACTTCTTGACATGGGCACAAACAATCCTGCTGTGCTGACATATGCCTATCTGATGACCAATGAAGAATTCAGAAATGATTTCAACACAAGGCTTCTGGCAATGTCAGAGGGCATTTACGAAAAAGACAAGGCTCTTGAAAAGCTGAACCGGTACATTGACGTATACGAGCCGCTTTACGAGCAGTTCTTCAAGCGGTATCCGCAGACGGGTTCGCCAAGCGAAGCTATCGACGGCGGATATGCGTCGGCAAAATGTATCAAGGATTTCCTTAACAAGCGAGCGGACAATATTCAGGACATGGTGGATTGGATAAACGAACAGTTCTGAGGCAGATGAATGACCGGCAGCAATTGATCATAATGCTGCCGGTCATATTTTTTGTTTTATTATCTGTAGGTCTGCATAATTCAAAACATAAGTGGACCTGCCTAAGCCGACTAAGCGGTATTATTCATACAAGCACAAAACAAGAAAAGGTGAGCAGAATAATTCCGATCATATCGTAAGCTCTCCTGCGGCATAACCATTTTGCTCTGCAGGGGTCTGAGCAGCACTCTGCTCCTGGCTTCTTATTTCCACAAGTTTCTTATCAGCCATGCTTTTAAAATCGAACATTTCTTCATCCTGATAACCAAGAGCAAAAATACGGTCTATCTGCTCTGTATCGAAAAGAAAAGTCTTCTCGCCGCCCATATAGCCTTCCGGATACAGCACGCCTACATAATCCCATATACGGGAATTTGAAAGCTGCTTCTGAAGAACTCCGACGATCATAACCCTCTTTACGCTTTCCTTGAGCAAAACAACTGTGCCTATCGGCAATAACCCTGTCATCATAATAATAACCTCCAAGAAAAATATTTACTGCTTATGCAGCCTATGTATCTAGATCCCCTATTTCTTTTTTATTAATATCCAACCTCGTATTCAACTCATCCCTGAAAAACGCCTCGACACAAGTCACAATTATATTTTGTGGTCAGCTGACCTGCCGCATTTACAGTAATTATATCAAAGGTATTGGATTTTATTGTTATAATTCTATCAATATTTTTCAAATTGCATATTATTTCCGAATATCAGAATGAGAAAAAGTCTTTGATAGCGTTTCCGGCATCATTCAGTTTATCTCCGACGAAATCAAATGCCTTTTCAGCACCGTCGCAGATGTTGTTCCAATTATCACCGATTACTTTCATTGTACCGCTGACGTCAACATCTATTCCCACGTCAAAGCCTACACCCAATGAAGCTCCCATATTCAGAACAAAATGTCCGTCCGTTATACCGGCTTCAAGATTAGCGCCGACTCCGACCTTTAAAGAACCGCTGACTCCAACATCGGTACCCAGAACGCTGACTCCTGCAGAACCGCTGATCTCTGCCGCGACAGCCTCAATCTTTCCTCCGGCATATATCTGCGGTCCGCTTTCGGTCATGGCACAATTCACACCGGCAGTTCCGCTGACAGAACCGGCTTTTACCGAGCCTTTAGCATATCCGCCCACAAACTGATTACCATATCTCACTTCACCCTGGCTCTCGAAAATCGAAGCGCTTCCGCCGACCTCGCCGTATACGCCCACGCCATGATGATACTTGCCGTCCGCACTTTGGTATTCATATACGCCAAGTCCTCCGCCGTAATGATATTCTGCTGTAAGGACATCTACATCACCCTTTGAGGAAAACAAGCCGTTCTGATATTCTCCTTCGGCGCTGAATACAGATGCAGATCTTTTTTTCTCACCTGATACTATATCCATTTCTCGTGACGCAAATCCGCTTCCGTCATGGCTTATGTATTCTACAGCATCTGGATTATAGTTTTCTCCGTTAGCCTGTCTTCTTGCTGCTTCGGCTCTTCTTGCCTTAAAGTCTGCATTGTCATCGCTGTTCCATTTCGAGTCTTTGTATAAGTGCTTTTTTTTCAGACTGTCTTTCTTATCATCTTTAAAATCATGTAAGGCTTCGCCTTTCATCTTTTTGCCGGAGAACAGATTAAGCTTTGATTCAACCTCATAATTCAGCTCATTTTTATGAAGGAGCGAATATGCAATACCTCCCGCTATCGGAAGTATCAGCAGTTTGTCAGCGTATTTTCTCAAGAAATCAACGTGACGGGAAATAAAATCATAATCGTTGTTTATCAACCCGTCAAATGCTTTTCCCATCGCCTCGAAGATATCAGATTCACCGGCAAGCTTTGAATCATAGTGATCATATTTCCGGCTGATAGTATCCAACGCATTGGCAAGATTGCTGACATTGCGTGCAGTCCTTCCGATTTTCAGAACAGCGCCGTTATGAAGCGTTGTTTTTGCCACTCTGTAAAAGCTTGTGCTTAACGGAAGCTGATCTTTTATCCGCTCTATATCCTGTGCAATGCGCTGCATCTGAGCGACATTCTGCAGAAGCTCCGAAGAAGCATTATTCATTCCTGCATAATCGCACTCTATCCTGGGCATATTTTTTCACCTCCGTTATCTGTAATTTCGTTCCTCCGCCAGCCTTACAGCTTCCATTTCAGCATTATACACATATCTGGCATTAGATCTTATCTGCCTTGCCATGTTGCATATAAACTCCGCAATTTCATTTGCGTCGTCCAAAGCCGTTTCAGCTTTACGCATAAATGCCGAATAATTCTCTCCCTGCCATGAACAGCCAAGGCTTCTGAGCGTATCTCTCGACTGTTCCGCAGCAACACGTCTGAAGCTTTCACCAAGGCTTTCAAGCTCTGAGGTCATCGACATTACCCTGTTGTAGTCCATTGTGATCTCGTATCTGGTTTTCATATTTTTTCACCTCACGAAAGAACGTCTGAGGGCAAGTCGCTTGCATAATTCGTATTTACGTTTTCTGCACTTTCATAAACACCTGCCATCTTTTGCAGATCTTCAATTTCTTCGTTCAGACGAGCGATAGCCTCAGATACTGTTTCCTTGTTCTGTTCAAATGTCGTCCTGTAGTGCTCTGCCGCTTTGCCCTCCCAATATTGCTTTGTACGGTTTACCGACCGCTCGATCTCTTCAAAATCACTTTTCAGCGAATTAAGCATAGCCCGAGTGCTGTCGGCAGTCTGTTTCATTTGCTGAGTGGAAACCTTCAGAACTATCTGTGAACTCATTTTTCGTCCCTCCTTTATCCGATCTGTATGGAATTGATATAATCATCCACCTCGGAAATGCAGCGTTTGTATTCGCTGCTTGCGTCTTTCAGATTCTCACTGTACGCCGAATAGTTCTTCAACACGTCATACATGAGTTCACAATCGGCTCGGAACTGCGCCTCAAATGTTTCTTTTGCAGGACCTTCCCACATCGAATTCAAAGCCGTGATTTCCGATACTATCTTTTCAAGATTTCTTTTTGCATCTCCGATCTTGTTTTCGATCGAAGCAACATCTGCGTCAAGCGACGACGTGTTGATTTTCAGCTTTCCCTGCACGTTATTCCCCTCCTATTTTAAGATCTGTATTTTCAGCGTTGTCTGACCGATGCGAATACTGTCACCGCTGTTGATGTAGATCCTTCCATCTGCTTGTACTCCGTTCAGGTATGTATGATTTGTTGAACCCAGATCTTCAAGCATAAGCGAACCGCCCATATTTATCAATGAGCAGTGTACACCCGACGCCATAGAATCATTCTTTATAAAATAGGCATTAGGGTCGTAGACATCATCAGAAGGCTTTCTTCCGATAAGAAGTCTTCCTTTAACATACCTGATATCTTCACTTCCATCGCAGCAGTTGCATATGCAGATCTTTATTCTTGAATTGCCCCCCTGAACCAGCAGCGTTCCGGTATGATAACCTTTTTTTCCTGTCCAGTCACGGTTTGTTTTCAGAAGGTCGTCGCTCAGATCCACTCCGCCGCTTCCGGTTATGTCAGATGCTCTTCTCCTGTTTTTACGTTTCATCATCAATATCAAAACAAGAATTATTAAAAGAACCGCAGCCAATGCAATTATGATATATATGATCCAATCAGTCACGACATTGATCCTCCTGTGTTTCAGCTGTTCTGAGAGCCTCCTGCTCCGCCTCGTAAAAGGCAGCTGAGATCTTTTTGATCTCTTCTGTTGTTTCATCAAGTCTTTTCAGGCTTTTATTGATAAACTCTCCCAGAATGTCAAATTTCTCAATATAACGATGTGCGCTTTCGCCTCGCCAAGCGCATGAGATCTCATCACCGATCTCTTTATATCGCCACAGCAGCTCACCGATATCATCACTCACACGGGTCAGACCTTCGGCTATTGCCCGTTCTTCGTCGAATCGGTGCTTAATGTTTTTTTTCATCAGTCCTCTCCTTTCAGCGTGTATGTAAGCTGTGAAATTCCGATTATATCTGACTAAGCCGTTTTGTCGGACGTAATCGGAATCTCACCGCTAAAAGACCTGATAGCCAAGCTGAGGTCTGCCGATAACATTTTCCACTGCCCTAAGTGGCACAGATGTTTCAAAACAGTTTTCCGAAAGATCTATTGCCGTGACCTCGCTGTGAGAATATCTTTCGGCTGAAAGCTCAAGAACTTTACGCAGCTGTGCAATGCCGTAAACCTGATTTTCCAAACTGACGCAATATCTGCGAAGCTCATCCAGCTGTTTGTCAAAGTCGGTATACTGACTCAGCCCACGGACGTATCTGAGCAGCTTTTCTTTTTGCAGTTCAAGCTCGTTTTTCAAACGGTCGAGCCTCTCTGCCGCTTTTAATAGCTCTGAATAATTAACTTCTGTCATAGCCGCACCTTACTTTTAAAAATATTCCCTGCCGGACATCCGCAAACCGGACGTCCGGCAGACAATTTAAGGGGAAACCTTTTTGGAAAAACCATATTCTTGTCACGTTCAAACATAATTATCTCGTTATGTCTGAAGATCAGATGATCTTTGTTATGAAATAACATCACTTGCAAGCGAGCTTCCGAGAGCTTCAGCTGCGTCCTCTGCGAGGGTATAAGTATTCGCCATTTCTTCAAGGTCGCTGACGTGCTCTCCAAGAATTCTGTTCAATGTCTGCATATCGTCCTGCAGTCCGTTAAATCTCTGGCTGTACATATTTGCAGCGTCGCCTGTCCAGTCGTTGCGCATTGAATTAACGATCTCGGTCATTGAATTTGTAGTTCTCAAAGCTTCGCTCTGGATCCTCTGGATCTCTGAAGCAGTAGTTTTAAGCTGTTCGGGTGTTACTCTGATGATCTCCATAATAAATACCTCCGTTTTTATCAATAAGTTCTTGTAGCAGCAGTGTCCATGTTGCGGTTTTCAGCGTCACGGTAACGATCGATTATCTCGTTGAGCTTCTGACAATACTGCTCGATAAGATTGATGAAATCCTGGATCTTGATAAGATCCTGATTTACTGCATTGGTGAACGCAGCCTGCGCTTCGCCCTCCCAAACTGATTTCAGGCTCTGAGAAGCTGTTGAAAGCGACTCCTTCTGTGCCTTAAGAGTTTCGTTCTGCGCCATAAGCTCCTCCATTTTGCTTGTCAGCGCAGGAATGTTTACCTTGAATTCTGCCATGATGATTACCTCCGTTTTTATTATTTTCAGCATTTAAAGTCTTCTGACTTTCATGCCGTTTCCCTTGGAACAATTACATTATAACATTGCATACCGAAAAAAAGCGTTTTTCCGACGAAACATCATTTTTTTATGACGAACTGCATTTTTTGTTCTTTTCGCAGCATATTCACAAGGCTCAGCTGCCTAAAAAACCAAAAGCACACTTTCATACCAAAAACAATTGGTCGCCTGTCTTTACTCCATAATCGTTCAGACAATTTTCTCCGCTGAAAATGTGTCCTGCTTTTTTACTGTACAGTACCGCCTCGGGACAGTCCTCCATTGCTTCGCACTGCTCCTTACGGCAAAACATCTGAACTATTTCTTCTATTACCGCTTCAATTTCTGCAAACTCATCGACTCTGAAATCATATGAACAGTCGAGTGCGACCGAACATATCTCAACCGTTATCACTGTTCTCACCCTCTTTTATTAATAGCCTGCCAAGACATTCAAGTGCGCTTTGTGCCGAATAGACGCAGCACTTATATACGTCGTTTATTCTGCTGATAACAGCGCTGCAAAGCCCTATATTTACAAAAGCTGCGCACTCAGAGCCATCTGCTGTTTCAGCTGTACATCCGTTTTCTTCGCAGACCTTCCGGACATCGGCGCTTAATATATCCTCTTGCTTTGGAAGCTGACGGCTGAGAGCCCGGTCCTCATCTTTGGAAGGAAGTATTCCCTCGTCGGTCAGCTTTCTCAACAGTCCTTCGGCGCTGATCTTTTCAAGTAAGATCTTATCTTTGCTGATAGAATTCTTTCTTACAAATACAGTTTCTTCACCGCAGTAAATAATGGCATAAAGCCGACCTTTTGATCTGATCTCTACTTGTTTTTCCGAAAACAACACACTGCGTATCAGCGATGCATATTTATCAGTGATACAAAATCCGTCGTCCTTGCTTTCCAGAACATTTCTCCTCACAAGCGAATTAAGACAGCAGGCGGTTTCGGCAGCAGATATCTCGGTTTTGATCTCAAAACTAAACAGCGAAGTTTTACCGACTCCGCCAAGCAGCGTGACCAGCTCTCCTTCAGTAAGGGTGATCGCTTCACCTATGCACTCGTTCATCCGCTCAGCCTCTCTTTCAGCGCAGATTTATAACTTCTCGACACAGGCACGATACTTCCGTCGTCCATGCAAATACAGCCATCCGCCAGTTTTATTTCCTTTATTCTGCTTCTGTTGACAATAAAGCTCCTGTGGCAACGAATAAAATATGCAGGGAGAACTTCACTTAGCTTTTCGATGGTATCGTAAAAATAGTATTCACCGCCGTCGGTTATGAGCGCAATTCTTTTTTCACGGGATTCAAAGCAGATGATCCGACTGTATTCAATCAGAGTCCGCCCTTCCTTGCTTTTAAGTATATAGGCTGAATCTCCGCTCTCATCGTAGAATTTTTTAAAATAGCACCCAAAGCTTTCTTCAAACACCAGGTCTATCTGAGCCGCCGTCGTTGGTCTCATCACAAGAGAACCTGCCATTATCGAGGGACAAATATACTGCTGAGGCGCAATAGACGCATTGGCTATAAGCATAAGAAATGCATTTGCAAACTTCTTCCGCAGCATTTTTGCCACGTCTATCCCATTTTCCACAGTGATATCAATGACCGCAATGCTCACATTTTCTTCAGACTCAATATATCTCTCAGCGTCTATGATACTTTCATAGCTGCAATACCTGCAGTTTTCATCAGTCAGCTCAAATACAAGCCGATGAGCACATTGCTCCATATACCGGCGTTCCTTTGGCTTTGAATTGACCATAAAAAACACTATCACCTATCTCTTACCTCCCGGCAAAAGGAACAACAAGCTTTATTCCCTGAGTTTCATCATCATCAGACGGCGTAACGCCAATTCCTTTTTTGTCTGAATGTGAAAGTTCATTATACGGTATATTCTGAAAACTGAAGATCTGCTGCGCCGAAAGATTACCTCCAAGATGCAGCCCTTTTTTGTACTTTACAAATTCTCCGTATGCTTTATAGCCTGCCGCTTCAAACGTCTTATCCGAATCTACGCATCCGAACATATATATGTTATGAAGAGAGCCTTTTTCAATAATGTTCTCCAAAAAGCCTCCCATGCTGCCTGTTCCGCCGGACGGTTTATATGCCGCTTCAAAGAAAGAGAGCAGGTCATTGATAAAAATGAAATACGGCTTTTCTTTGCTCATCTCTTCAAATATTTCGCTTTCGCTCATACCCTCCGCCATAAGCTTATGCTTCTTCTGATTTCTTTCTTTAAACACCGGCAGAAGCCCGGAAAGATAATCAAACAATTCTGTATCTGTGCTTATGTAACAGCCTCCGCAGCCGCTGCATAATTGTTTGAGCTCATCTCCTCCCTTTTCAAACACCGCAATTTCTGCGTGTTTTTTAGAGGCTCCGCTCATTATCAGCTTCAGTGCGTTGGTTTTTCCTGTACGCTGCTTTCCTGAAATGACATAGCAATACACGGCGGAAAGATCTATGCTGTAAACCGAAGCGTCGGATAATCTCCAAGCCATAGGAATAAATCTTTTATCCTGACAGTAATTCTGATATTCGGTTCTTGCTTCAAGCATACTCTGCACGGCATTTTCAGGGATTTCAGGTATTTCAGGTGCGCACTTACCCGTCCAGTACTCTTTCATGCCGTCAAAATATCTTTCCATTGCCTGCATTTTTTCATAATCATCATTTGCGTCTACAGCCAGTGCAGTCTGATATTCCAGAACTCTGTCGCCTGCCCATGCAAGACCTCTGCCCTTCACATTGTTTTCGGGCAGCATGCTTATTGCATTTGTGCGCAGAATGTCCATGTACTTAAATTTATCTCCCAGATTGAGAGCGACTGCACTGCCGAAATTATCAGCCATTCTGTTAGGTATCTCATTCATTCCAAAGCCTGCGGCGCTTATCATCAGATAAATTCCGAAGCCAACGCCTTCTCTCGAAAGACGAAGAATGAACTGATCGAATTTGCCCTCGGTTTTTTCGGCAAATCCTGCATAATTGTCTATTGCCACAATTACAACGGGAAGTACCGTTCCATGAGCCTTAACATACTGTGAGTAATTGCCTCCGTCAAAAAGCTTCTTTCTCTCAATCATCATTTTGCCAAGCATACTGAACAGCTTGCCGACCTTTTCAACATCGCTGTCGAACAGAACTCCGCCGCAGTGGGGAGCTTTCTTAAAAGGCGAAAGAGCACGGCTGCTGAAGTCAAGAATATAAATATTTATAAGCTCAGGAGAATACTTATCACAAAGCGAAAAGAGAAGTGTCTGCAAAAATGTGCTTTTTCCGCTTACAACAGTACCGATCACCGCAAGATGACCATTATGCGCAAAATCTATCACAAGCGGTATCTGTCCCTGGTTTTCAGGGTCGTCGCACAAACCGACTATAGCTTCAACATTCCAATGCTGCGATACTCTCTGCCACTTGCTTACGGCAAATGAAGCTTCCTCATAGCCTTCAATTTCATTCAGGCATATTCTTTCACTAAGAGGCGGAAGCCACAGCGAAAGAGTTCCGCTGTATCCGTTTGCTGCAGCAAACGATGCCAGATGATCTACAACTGCGTCAAGCTGAGATATTTCTTTCAGTTCAGGAAGCCTGCCCGTACTCTTTATTATTCTTTCCGCAGTCTGTTCGCTGACAGGAAGCTGAGAATATTCAAGATCATACATCTTGAAAAAGTCAAGCAGTGCTTTTCTTTCTGCCGAATCCGCACCATATCGAAATCCCTTTTCGTTCAGACCGTTTACGACCTTTTCAATAAGCTCCTCAGCAAGAAAGCTGTCCATCATTTCAAGCTGCTCACTGTAATTGCGGCGAACATTGTCATACTCGGATATCAACGCAAATATCCATTTCTTTTTTGCCGCTTCATGCCGTTTAAGCTTCATACGGTTTCCTATGATTGCAGCCTTTCCGGTAAGCGAGATCATCGTTACCGCACCTGCGTCGTTGCCTGCCGACTCCGGATCATAGGGAGCTCCGCTCCAACCTGACTGAAACAGTTCAAATATCTCGTCGCTTCCCACCTGCAAATAGCATCTGCCTGCCTGTGTAAGATAAGCAGCATCAGGCTTATGAAGCATATCCATACTGTCTCCACGGCTTTGAACACGCAAACACATTCTGAACTTAGTGTTGCTCCAGATGTTGTCGTCTACCGTTCCGCCGGGTTTCTGAGTTGCAAGAATAAGGTGTATGCCTAAGCTTCTTCCTACCTGGGCTACGCTTATAAGCTCTCGCATAAAATCGGGCTCTTCTCTTTTCAGCTCCGCAAACTCATCAATGATTATAAGCAGATGCGGAACTGCCACCGACGTTTCTTTGGCTTTGAACAGATTGGTATAAGCGTTGATATTGTTAACGCTGTTTTCCGAGAAAATGATCTGTCTGCGCCTTATCTCA
>JBJERD010000248.1:0-12955 GCA_051882095.1 Oscillospiraceae bacterium | reverse complement strand
CCCGTTGAGCTTGGTTCAAGATGTACAGTGTTTATGAATTCATCGGTAAAACAGGCTCAGAAGGACGGCGCAAGCGTTGAGGATATCTCGGCAGGACTTTCTTCATCTATCATCAAAAACGCTATTTATAAGGTAATAAGAGCTAAGTCGGTAGACGAGCTTGGAAAGAATATAGTCGTTCAGGGCGGAACATTTCTTAACGACGCAGTTCTGCGTTCATTTGAGATCGAGCTGGGCAGAAACGTTATCCGTCCGGCTATCGCAGGACTTATGGGCGCTCTGGGCTGCGCTTTGTTCGCAATGGAAAAATCAAAGAACAGCGATGTAAGCTCAGGTCTGCTCACCAAAAAGCAGCTTGAAGAGTTTGCGTATAATTCAGTTGCAACTCAGTGCAGAGGCTGTACCGCTCACTGCAATCTGACAATAATCAAATTCAACGACGGACACAAATTCGTTTCGGGAAACCGCTGCGAAAAGGGCGCAGGAATAAAGGTGGAAAACCGTGTTGAAAATATGTTTGAGTATAAATACAACAAGATACTTGGTTATGAAAACACAAAGCCGCAAGATCCCATAGCAAGAGTGGGTATTCCCCTTGCGCTGGAATTTTACGACCTTATGCCGTTCTTCCACACTCTGCTCACATCTCTGGGCTTTGAGGTGGTATTCTCTGAGGAGTCTGCAAGAGATACATATTATAAGGGTCAGCAGACTATCCCGTCTGATACGGTGTGCTATCCTGCAAAGATATGCCACGGTCATATTCAGAGCCTGCTTGAAAAAGGCGTTGATTTCATATTCTACCCCTGCATGAGCTATAATGTGGACGAGGGCGAATGTGATAACCACTATAACTGTCCTGTTGTGGCGTATTATCCGGAGCTTCTGAAAGCCAATATCCCGGAGCTGAACGACGACAACTTTGTTGCGCCTTATCTTGATATCAACTTCAAAAAGCACGTTGCAAAAGCGGTTGCAAAGGCACTTTCAAAATACGGCATTACCGCAAAGCAGGTGGCGCAGGTGCTTAACAAGGCATATTCCGAGCAGGTAAGGCACAAGCGCAATATAGAGGAAAAAGCTCAGGAGATAATCGCTCAGGCAAGAAAGAACAGTCAGAAGATAATCGTTCTTGCAGGACGTCCTTATCACATCGACCCCGAAATAAACCACGGAATACATAAGCTTATATGCTCTCTGGGATTTGCTGTGGTGACGGAGGACAGCGTTTCGGGACTTGTTGATTGTCCGCCTCTTGACGTGCTCAACCAGTGGACATATCATGCAAGGCTCTACAGAGCGGCTCAGTATGTGTGTCAGAATGAGGATATGCAGCTTGTTCAGCTTGTTTCCTTCGGCTGCGGAATAGACGCCATTACCACCGATGAGGTAAGAGCTATCCTTGAAGAAAAGGGAAAGCTGTATACCCAGCTTAAAATAGACGAGATAACAAATTTAGGAGCGGCGAAGATAAGACTTCGTTCTCTTGCCGCAGCGCTGGAGGAAAAGGAGGACAACCGACATGAGCGATAACAAAACGCCGAAAATGGGCTCTGACAGGGTTCAGAAAACTATTTTCACAGAGGATATGAAAAAGGATTACACCATTCTTGTGCCGGATATGCTGCCTATCCATTTCAAGCTTATCATAAAGATATATGAGAAATACGGCTATCATATGGAGCTTTTGCAGAACTGCTCAAGAAACGTTATCGACGAGGGACTGCAGAACACCCATAACGATACCTGTTATCCTGCGCTGCTTGTTATCGGTCAGTTTATGGACGCTCTGAAAAGCGGAAAATATGACGTCAACAAAACTGCGCTGATAATGTCGCAGACAGGCGGCGGCTGCCGTGCTTCAAACTATATCCACCTTATCAGAAAGGCTGTAGCGTCGCAGTTTCCGCAGGTGCCTGTTATTTCGCTGAATTTCAGCGGACTTGAAAAGAACCCTGCATTTCCAATGACTCCTGCCATTGCGCTTAGACTTATATACGCAGTGCTTTACGGCGATATGCTCATGCTTTTGTACAACCAGTGCAAGCCTTATGAGCTTGTGCCCAATATTACAGACCAGCTGCTTGCAAGATGGCAGCACAGGCTTGGCAAGCTGATGGATTCAAACGATTATCTGTCGCCTGCGCCAATATATAAGGCGATGCTTAAAGATTTTGCCGCAATACCACGCTCCAAGGAGAAAAAGCCGAGAGTGGGAATAGTGGGAGAGATTTATGTAAAATATTCTCCTCTTGCAAACAATCATCTAAATGATTTTCTTATTTCGGAGGGCTGCGAGCCTAACGTTCCGGGACTGCTGGACTTTGTGCTTTACTGCGCTTCCGACCCTGTGAACGACGCAAAACTGTATGACAAGAAGAATAAAAAATCTGCGCTGTTCGGTATTGGCTATAAGGTGCTGTATAAATTCCAGCGCCAGCAGATAAAGATAATAAAGGATCACGGAGTTTTCCAGCCACCGCACGATTTTGAGCATCTGAGAAGCTGCGCCGACAAGTATATGAATCAGGGAGTAAAAATGGGTGAGGGCTGGCTTATCACCGCTGAAATGGCTGCTCTTGCCGAAACGGGAACAAAGAATATAATCTGCACTCAGCCCTTCGGCTGTCTGCCAAATCATATCGTTGCAAAGGGAATGTCAAGAGTTATCAAGGAGGCTTATCCCGACGCAAATATCGTGGCTATCGACTACGACCCCGGTGCTACCAAGGTAAACCAGGAAAACAGAATAAAGCTTATGCTGGCAAACGCCGTAATGTGACAAAGGCGTTTATCGAGGAGGATTTTTAATGAGTGAAACGCCGGTAAGCGCAGTTATTACCACCCACAACAGAAAGGATTTTCTGCAAAAGGCAATAAATAGCGTTCTCGGTCAGACCTATCCCAATATCGAGCTTATCGTCGTGGACGACGCTTCGGACGACGGTACAAAGGAGCTTATGGAAAAGCTTGCCGAAGAAAAAGGGATAAAATATATCCGCATTGAAAAGGAAGATTCAAGAGGCGGAAACTATGCGAGAAATCAGGGAATACTTGCCTCTACAGGCGAATATGTGGCTTTTCTTGACGACGATGACGAGTGGTTGAAGGAAAAAATACAAAAGCAGGTCGCCGTTATGGACAAAAACCCCGATGTGGGAGTAGTTTCCTGCGGAAGAATATTTGAATATGACCTGAAAAAGCGTGTGCCGCAGGATCTTTCAAAGCGCATTGAGGGAGACCTGAGCCAAAGGATATGGGAGCGGATAGCCTTTACCACTTCCGAGATACTTGTAAGGAGAGAGCTGCTCATTCAGGTGGGAATGTTCGACGAGGATCTGAGATACTGGCAGGAATATGAGCTTTCAATAAGGCTTTGCCAGCAGGCAAAGGTGGCTCTGGTGCATGAAAATCTTGTGCTTTACAGAGTTATCAAAAAGGATAAGTCAAGGCTTACAAACAACATCAACGGCTGGCTTGACGCAGTTGAGTATATCAATAAAAAGCATGAAAAGCTTCTTAACGCCGCACCGGAAGAGATCAGAAAAAAGCATGAGCTTATGATCGAAAAGGACGCTGTTATGAGAGCGGCTAACATAGGCAACAAAAAGCTGCAAAAGGAGCATTTGAAGCAGGTTTACCGCCTTGAACCTACCGCCGTCAATTTGATAAAATATACTTTTAATATTTACAAGCTTTCGTTCTGGAAATAATATTCGGAACGCAGGGCGAAAGGAGAAAGCTTCACGGAAAAGTATCCTACGGAATTTCCGATTGGAGCAGTCAGAGTATGAAGATAGGAATTATTACATATCACAGAGCATATAACTACGGCGCATATCTGCAAGCGTGCGCACTTTGCAACAGGCTTAACATGGAGAAAGACATTCAGGCTGAGATAGTTGATTTCCGCATGAAAAAGGAGATAAACTTTTATCAGAACTGGTCATGGAAAAAGAAAATAAAGCGTTTTCCCGATCATATTTTCAATAAAACGCTTCACAAGGCTTTCGACAGAGCAATAAACGACAAGGTAATGGTAAAGTCGGACAAGTATGTTCTCAGCGATTCGCTTGAAGATTTTCAGAAGCTTGTAACAGGAAAATACGACGTTATGATCGCAGGCAGCGACGAGATATGGAAGTTCAACAATTTCAGAGGATTTCCCAATCCCTACTGGCTGATAGGCGATCTTGGCTGCCGCAAGTTTTCCTACGCCGCTTCGTCAAGAACGGATTTTTCAAAGCTTGGCAAGGAAAATCTTGAAACGGTAAAAAAGATCCTTGACCAATTTGAATACATCGGCGTAAGAGATGAGCCTACCTTCCGAGAGGTGTCAAATGCAGTTTCGGACAACAGCAAGGTGCATATGTGCTGCGACCCGTCCTTTGTGTACGATTTCGGCATTGAAAGCAGAAAAATGAGCGAGATACTTAAAGGAAAGGCAAAGCTTGACCCAAATAAAAAGAACGTTGTAATAATGACCGAGGACAAGCGCATTGCTGCGTCCGTCTCCGCTAAGCTTGGCAGAAAATATAACCTTATTTCTGTCTTCCACTGGAATATAGGCTGTCATAACATAAATGATCTCACTCCGCTTGAATGGCTGAGCGTGCTGAAAAACGCAGACCTTGTGCTGACTTCTTTCTTCCATGCAACTTGTTTCAGCATAATTTTCAACACACCTTTTCTTTCCTTTGCTACGGGAAGCAAGGTAAGTAAGCTGGAGGGACTTTTCACCGACGAGGATATGAGCCGCAGATTGATAAGGGATATAAAGACCTTTCTTAGTTCGGCTGACCTGACCGCAAAAATCGAACAAGCCATGAAAAGACCCGATTTCAGTGAATATGTTCAAGAGCGCAGAAACGGCTTCAATGATTTTGTTGCTGCGCTGAGAGATGAAAAAAATAATTAATACTAAAAATGCTGTCGCATGATCCGTGATTTTTGGGCTGATTCACAGTCGTGCAGCAGCATCTTTTTATAATGTCAAAAACCTGAAAACGGTACGTATAGGACACCGCAGATAAAATGTTTGACTTATCACCGCAACAGTGGTATAATTATAATGAATATATATGCGGCTTTGAGGTAAATCAAAAACCGCAGCGAAAACCTGAAAAGGAGGAAAGCTCCCCCGTGGGAGCGCAGTCAGAATTATGAGCGAAAGATCAGCTTCACAGCTTTTGTGGTATAAGACCCCTGCGGAGGACTGGAATCAGGCCTTGCCTGTTGGCAACGGCAGGATAGGCGGAATGGTGTTTTCACAGCCCCTTTACGAGCGTATCCAGCTTAACGAGGATTCCGTCTGGTCGGGCGGTTTCAGAGAGCGAAACAATAGATCGGCGCTGCCAAATCTTGGAAAAGTAAGACAGCTGCTTCTTGACGAAAAAATAGCCGAGGCGGAGAAGGTAGTTCTTGACGCTTTCTGCGGTACTCCTGTAAATCAGCGGCACTATATGCCCCTTTGCGATATGAATATTATCCATTACAATGACAGCGAAGCAGATTTTAAGGAGCGTTCTCTTGACCTTTCAAATGCCGTGTGCAAAACGGAATATTCCATAGGCGGCTGCGATTATGTGAGAGAGGTGTTTGTTTCCGAGCCCGATCAGGTCATGGCGGTGCATATGACAGCTTCTCAGCCGGGAGGAATATCGGTCAGAGTAAAGCTTGACGGCAGAGACGATTATTTCGACGACAATTCTCCCACCGAAGACAACGGGCTGCTTTTCTACGGCGGCTGCGGTTCGGAGGATGGCATCAATTTCGCAGCTTATGTGAAAATACTCAACAAGGGCGGAAAAGTTTATCCCTACGGTAGCTTTCTCACCTGCGAGGGCTGCGACGAGATAACCATACTTCTTGGCGCCCAGACAAGCTATCGTCACGCCGACTATAAGGGACAGGCTGTTTACGATGTGAACACCGCTGCCCGTAAGTCATATGAGCAGCTGAAACAAGACCACATAAAGGACTATCAGTCATATTACGACCGCTGCGAGATATCCTTGGAGGATAACAGCGGCGGAAACTGCGCTCTTCCCACAAACGAAAGACTTGATAAGGTAAGGGAAGGCTGTGATGACAACAAGCTTATAGAAATGTATTTCAATTTCGGAAGATATCTTCTTATCGCAGGCAGCCGAGAGGGTACTCTGCCTACAAATCTTCAGGGAATATGGAATCAGGATATGTGGCCTGCGTGGGGCTGCAAGTTTACCGTAAACATCAATACCGAAATGAATTACTGGGGCGTTGAGATATGCAATCTGCCCGAGCTGCATTTCCCCCTTTTCGACCATATAGAAAGAATGAGACCAAACGGCAGAGTTACCGCACGGGAAATGTACGACTGCCGTGGATTTGTGTGTCATCACAACACGGATATATGGGGAGATACCGCTCCGCAGGATCTGTGGATGCCCGGAACTCAGTGGCCTATGGGTGCGGCATGGCTTTGTCTGCATATATGGGAGCATTATAAATTCACGCAGGACAAGGATTTTCTCAGCGAAAAATATGAAACGCTCAGAGAAGCAGCGGAGTTTTTCACCGATTTTCTCATCGAGGACAAAAAGGGCAGACTTGTTACCTGTCCGTCAGTTTCGCCCGAAAATTCTTATCTTACCGAAAGCGGCTCTCAGGGAGCGCTTTGCGTAGGTCCTTCAATGGACAGCCAGATACTGCACGAGCTGTTTACGGCGGTCATAGAATCGGCGGAAATTCTGGGAAGGGACAAAGCTTTTGCACAGAAGCTTGCCGATATGAGAGAAAGACTTCCCAAGCCCGAAATAGGCAAATACGGTCAGATAAAGGAATGGGCTGAGGACTATGACGAGGTAGAACCGGGACACAGGCATATCTCGCAGCTTTTTGCGCTTTATCCTGCGGATATCATCTCAAAGAGAAAAACGCCTGAGCTTGCAGACGCAGCAAAAGCAACTCTTGAAAGACGTCTTTCTCACGGCGGCGGTCACACAGGCTGGTCGAGAGCGTGGATAATAAATCATTGGGCAAGACTTTTCGACGGAGAAAAGCTTTATGAAAACGTGATAGCCCTGCTCTCTCATTCTACAAGCTCAAATATGTTCGATATGCATCCGCCTTTCCAGATAGACGGAAACTTCGGCGGTTCGGCAGGAATTGCCGAGGGACTTATCCAGTCGGAAAACGATGAGATAATTCTGCTGCCTGCGCTGCCGAAAAAATGGAGCAGCGGCTCCTTCAGAGGTCTGAGGGCAAGAGGCGGCTTTGAAGTATCATGCAGCTGGAGCAGCGGAAAGCTTGACGAAGCAGAGATAATTTCTCACAGCGGCGGAAAATGCAGATTTGCCGCCGACAATTGCGAGATCAGCTGCGGCGGTGAAAAGACAGTATGCGAATATACAGACGGCGCATATGTTTTTGATACCGAAAAAGGAAAGAAGTACACAGTAAAGGCGAACAGATAAAAAGGAATGTTGGCAGATATGGATTCAAAGAAAATTATATCGTTTGCTGCGGCAGTAAATATGGCGCTTGTCTGCCTGACCTCATGCGGTCGGCAGATAGGCGAAAAGCAGGACCTTTATATTCCGGACGACAGCGAGGTTCAGACCTCGGAGCCTGACGTTTCCGAGCCTTTGGAGGAGGAAAAGCCTACAGAAGCTATCCCCGACAGAGAGGTCACGGCAAACGAGATAAAGTATGTTAAGTACAGCAAGACCTATCAGGCTGAAAGCGGAACGCTGGGCGGCGGAGCAAAGGTTGCAAAGACCCGCAAGGGCTATACGGGAAAAGGCTATGTTACGGGAATAAACACCGAAAACGACAGCTGGGAGCTTACCTTTGACATTACGGATACACAGTATTACGACATCACTATTACTGTGGCGTCGGACAGCGCAGTAAAAAATTCGCTTGCGGTAAATGAAAGGTCTATAGGCGATTTCAGCACTACAGGTTCGGGAAAGTTTGAAACCGTGACCTTTGAAAACGTCTATATTGAAAAAGGCTATGCGAAAATATCAATGCTCCCGGCAAGCGGAGAGGTAGATATCGACTCGGTAAAGCTTGAAGCAAGCGCAGATATAAGCAAGCTTAAGCTTGGTCTTGGAAAGGCTTCCCTTGTGAACAAAAACGCAGGCTATGCAACAAGGGCTCTTTATAAGTACATTTGCGAGGGCTTCGGAAAGCAGATACTGCTTGGTCAGCACGATTCGGTGGGAACTGTTACCGAGACCTCAAAGATATTCGACATCACAGGCAGATATCCTGCCATACGCTTCGGCGATATGATGCCTTTTACCGATGATATGATAATCGGCGAAAATGAAATTGAGTACGCAAAGCAGTGGGCGCAGCAGGGCGGAATAGTAGGCTATATGTGGCACTGGACCGATCCTATGGGCAGCGGAGAATATTATTCCGACAAGACCGATTTTGACATGTCAAAGGCGGTCACAAAGGAGAAAATAGCCACTCTTTCACTTGACGAGATAAAGAAGCTCAACGAGGACGGAAAGGTCTCGGACGAGTGCGTTGCGATAGTTGAGGATATCGACAAGATATCGGAAAAGCTGAAAGAGCTGCAGAGCGCAGGGATACCCGTTCTGTGGAGACCGCTTCACGAGGCTTCAAACGGCTATTTCTGGTGGGGAAAGGACGCTGACTCATACAAGTGGCTGTGGAAGCTGCTCTATCAGAGACAGACAAGCTACCATAAGCTGAACAACCTTATCTGGGTGTGGTCGGCGCAGAATTCTTCATGGTATGTGGGCGATGATCTCTGCGACATACTGTCGCTGGATATATACGACCAGGGCAATCTTTCGGGTCAGGTAAACAGACTGCTGTTTTTGTATAAGATATGCAAAACAAAGCCGATAGTAATGGGCGAGTGCGGAAATCTGCCGTCCATACAGAACATTGCGGACGAAAAAGCAATGTGGGCATACATCGGTCAATGGGGAGGAAACTTCCTGCTTGACGAAAGCGGCGAGCTGAACGAGGAATACAATACCGCCGAAAATCTCATAGATATGTATAGCAACGACCTTACCATATCAAGAGACGAGCTGCCCGACCTTGGCGAGCTTGCACAGAAGCTTAAAGATGAAGAAAAAGCGGCGGCAGAAGCAGAAAAAGAAGCCGAAGAATCGTCTGACAGCGAAGACGAATCATCTGCCGAAGAAAAAGAAGATGAAGAGTAATAAAACTAAAGTTTAGGCTCAAGCCCTTTTTAAAGGGCTTGCAGGTTCTTAGGGCAGAGACCTAAGTCGCTCACCGCAGTGAGCGAAATCCCCCGCTCATCCACATAAAAATAAAGGCGAACGAGAAAATCGTTCGCCTTTAATATTGTATCAGATATTATAACTCCGGATCCGCAAATACCGTCTGAACCACCGTTGCAGCTTCTTTGCTTGCGGAGGAATCGTCCTTTCCGAAAATTCTGTCGGGGAAAAGTACGAAAATGTCTACCGCTATCACCGCAATAATAAGTATGATAAGAATTATCGGGATAAGTACGCCGGAGTTTTTGCCCGGCTGCGCATTTCCCTTGGACGGGTCGGGATATGGCATATTTGGTACGTTTGGCATGTTTGGAACGCTGCTTGCCTGCGGTGTGGGTGTTGGCTGAGCCGCAGTCTGCTGCGGTGCAGAGTTTGTGTAGTAGCTGTCGTTTATAACAGGAGTTGCCGCTACCGTCGGGGTCTGAGCCGCAACGCTGTCGCTGCGTGACGCAGCCGCAATTTCTTCCGCAGTGGGAGCCTTTGGAGCCGCAGTCTGAGCAGGCTGTACCGCATCCATCTTGGGAAGCTCGATAGATTCAAAATCAGGATCGTCCTCATGTCTTGTGGTTACCGCAGCCGTTGCAAAGGTCTCGTCTGTTATAACAGGCGGAACGATCTCGTCCATGGTGGGCTGTTCGGGCTGGGCAGGCTTTTCTTCCGCAGCAGGTGCGCTGCTTACTGTTGCTCCGCATACTCCGCAGAATTTTGCATCGGCTCTTAAAGTGTTTCCACAGTTTGTGCAGAATTTTTTCTCTGCCTGCGCAGTTACGGTAGTTCCGCAGTTTCCGCAGAATTTAGCTCCGTCGGGAAGCTCATATCCGCAGTTTGAACATTTGATTGACATAGTGATCCCCCATGCTATTTCATAACGGCATGGGACTGCCCCCTCTCATAATTTTAGTTTTTGAAATCAAAGCTGTCTATCACGTCGCCGTAAATAAGCCAGCCGCTTTTTGTGTATATTACCGTAATGTTTCTTGTGTCGGAAAGCTTTTCACTTCCCTGAACGGTGCTTATTGTCACCGAAAGCTCATAAGCCTTGCTGATATCTATCCTCTTGCGATAGCTGCTTTGGTGGTCCTGCTCCAGCTTTTCTATCTGCTTTTCGTCAAGCTCGGAAGAGGACAGTATCTCCGCCTTTAAGGTGGGCGGCGTGCTGCCCTGTCTGGGAAGAAGTATCTCGGCAAGCCGTGAATTGTAGCTTTCGCCGCTTTTGTATTTCTCAACTGCACTCTGAGTATAGCAGTTGAGATAAGACTCGGTATCAAGCACCTTTATCGCCCGTATCATTGTTACTACAGGCTGCTGGTAATTAAGGGTGGGCTTTGAGCTTTCGCTGTCGGAACAGCCGCAAAGCGCTGTCACCGCAGCAAGCACAGCCAACACAAGAAATGATCGTAATTTTTTCATAATGCTTTTTAAAAAAGGACGAACTTGCGTCCGTCCTTTTTGTTTCATAAAACGCAGTTAAACCGCTGTGTTATTGTTTATGTAAAATCAGTCGGGAGGAAGGCTGTATGCTCCGCCGGGGATGCACCACTGACCGTTTACCTTAGCAACAACGATGGTCATATCGTCCTCGTCCTCATCATCGTCACCCTTGATCTTAACTTCCATATCAACTTCGTAGCCTGCTGTTACCTTGACGTTCTTTGCACCCTGATTCTTCAGGCTATCCTTGATATCCTTCAGCTTTTTGCTTGACAGCTCATCCTTGTCTGTTATCTTGTAGGATATCTTGATGTCCTTTCCGTATTCCTCTTCAGCAACATCTTTGAGCTGGTCAGCTATTTCGTCAAAATATTCTTCAGCGTCATCATAATCCATATCCTTGATCTTGTCTTCAAAATCATCGCACTCAAGCAAAACGTCAGGATAAATCTTCATAAGAGACTTTCCGTCGCCGTCTTCCATAGCGTCGAACAGGTTGTCGATAGGCTTCTTGTATCCGCCGCTGAAAATAGCGCAGAGGATAATGATGATAACGATGAGCGCAACAACACCGATGCATGAAAGTGCAATGATAGTGTTCTTGTTTGGGTTTGACTTGAGCGACTTGATGTTGTCGATGGTAAGAGAATCCTTGATAGCTCCTACATCTACCTTATCCTTGATGTCGCTGAAAGTGTTTTTTACAGTATCGGCAGCACTTGCAGCAGCAGATTCCTGCTTTGGCTGTTCTCCCTGAGTAGCTCCGCAGCTGGTGCAGAATGTAGCGTTATCGTCCAACTGAGCGCCGCACGTTGTACAGAATTTTGACATAGTGTTTTCCTCCTGATATATTCATATTCTAAAATATAATCTGACAAATATATAGTAAACCAATTTAGCGGATTTGTCAATAGTTTTTTAAGAAAAAACCATTAAAAATCTTCATAAAACCGTACCATACGGCACTATTTGTAAAAATATGAGAACACTCCGATTCGTCAGAAAACGCCCAGCTGTTTTCCGTTATTGTAAATAACTCTGGGAACTCTCGAGGAGATGCCGCATACTATTTCATATCCGATAGTGCCCGTAAGCCTTGCTATATCGTCCGCCGTGATAGTCTCACCGCCGTCCGTTCCGATGAGAGTAGCTACATCGCCTGCGCAAACGCCGTCAATGTCCGTAACGTCGCACATAAACTGATCCATGCAGACCCTTCCCGTTATCGGCGCACGCTTGCCGTGTATCAATACCCAGCCCTTGTTTGAAAGCGCTCTGGGATAACCGTCCGCATAGCCGCAGGTGATAGTGGCAAGCTTTACCGGCTTTTCTGATCTGTATGTTCGTCCGTAGCTTACATAAGTGTCAGGCTCGATAGTCTTGACCTGAGCGACCACCGCTTTCATGTCCATAACAGGCTTAGCCTTGAAAGGCAGAGGATAATCGGGATTGGGCATAAGTCCGTAAAGAACGATACCAAGACGTGCAAGTGTGCTGCGGCTGTCGGTGTGATAAATACCGCCTGCCGAATTGAGACAGTGCGCCTGAGAAAGAGTCAGACCTCTTTCTTCTATAAGCCTTTTTACCTCAAAAAATTGCTCGGTCTGAGCGTTTGTGTATTCAATATCCGACGGGTCGTCGCTGTCGGCAGCAGCGTAGTGAGTAAAAATACCCTCAGCGCTGATGCGGTCAAGACGGCTTATCTTTTCAAACTCTTCACAGATGTGTTGGGGAGTGCCTCGTAAGCCGATGCGTGTCATGCCGGTGTCAATAGCTATATGACAGCGAATGGTGTTTCCGCCCGAAAATTGAGAGAGCTTATATGCATATGAATATTCGGTAACGGCTTGGATTATGTTAAATCTGGCGAGAAGCGGAGCGGCTTCGGGGGGAGTGTAGCCGAGAATGAGAATTTCGCCTGTGATGCCCATTTTTCTCAGACGAATACCTTCCTCTTCGTTGGAAACGGCAAACCACTTGACGCCCAGATCGTTTTGTAAATGAGGGCAGATGCCGAAATCGGAGTGACCGTAGCAGGAGGCTTTGACCACACAGAGAAGTTGGTTTTGGGGGGCTAAAAGAGCCTTAAAATTTCCGATATTTTCGTCTAAGCGGTCGAGATGAATCTCCGCCCATGAGCGTTTTAAGTAATCCATATATGAAAATCCTTTCAAAAATAGTAAGCAAAAATTCGCCGGTGCAGGGCGGCGTTAGCCCTGCCTGAGGAAAAGTCTTCCTCGACAAGC
>JBJERD010000247.1:0-12998 GCA_051882095.1 Oscillospiraceae bacterium | reverse complement strand
CAAAACAGTCCGGTGGACTGTTTTGAAAGAGGGGAAGCCCTGCGATAGAGGGCTTTCCCTTAATCTGCATAAATATTTTTACAACAGACTCGCGGCGGAGGTTCAGGCTTCCGCCGTTTTTTCTGTTTTATTGCCGGCGAAAAATTTATGTATAAAATCCGACGGGCGAGAAATACTATTTTTAGTCAAATTATTTTGGCAATATATTTACAGAAGGGATAATCAATTATGAAAAAATTACTTTGCGGACTCATCAGTCTTGCGGCTTGCTCTGTAATGCTTGCGTCCTGCTCAAACAGAAGGGATAATAATTCTGAAAATGCCAAGGACACCACAAGCAAGACTTCTACCGTGACTACATCGGGGACTTCCAAAAATTCTGTGACATCTTCAAAAACCACAAACAACAATAACTCTTCAAGATCTGGCGACATCGGCGACGATATCGCAGACGGTATCGACGGCGGTCTTAATGCTGCCGAGGACATTACTGACGATATCCTCAGATAGTGTTTGCGGATATCTGAAAAATATGCTCGATTTATCTCCGGGACAGCTTATGGCTGTCCTTTTCTTTTTGATAAATAGCTATAATTGTAAAAAATCAAATATTGAGGAAACATAATTAAAATAATTGTGAACAAAGAGTGTATTTTAAGTAAAAAAACTGTATTGTTTGTATTCCGGGCTTTTAATTTTCCGCAATTAATGTTATAATGGTTCTATGGCAAAATTCTTGTCGTATGGAAATGTTACGGAAGGATTTTTCAGATGAGTAATAACGAAAAACACGGCGATCGTGCCGCAGCTTCGGAAGAACAGGGCGTTAATTGCAGACTGCTTAGAAAAATGATACCGCCAATGTTTGCGCTGAACGTTGCTGCGTTTCTGATAACGCTTTTCTGGGGTTTTGACGTGAAAGACCTTATCGGCTTTACCGTCGGATTCGTTTACATGGTCGCTTGCTATTATTATCTTGCAAAGACTATTGAAAAAGCGGTGGAGACAAATGTGAAAAAGGCAAAGCGCATGATGATGAGCTGCTATGCCGCAAGGTTTTCGGGCTTGTTCATTCTTTGCTTTATCGCTTTTCAGTTTAAGATCTACAGCGTTGTGGGAGTCGTTATCCCACAGCTATATCCCCGTATAGTGCTGTCTTTTGACGCTTTGTCGGGAAAAAACTATTTTGGAAAGGACTAAGGACTTATGGATTCGATAGGTCAGGGACCTAAGGTCGTTTTTAGCTTGCCGATATTCGGCGGGATCGATATTACCGAAACTATAGTTATCGGGTGGGGTATTATCGTGGCTGTGCTGCTGCTTTGTCTGTGGCTCACCAAGGATCTGAAAAAGGTGCCCGAAAAGAAAAGGCAGATACTTGCCGAGATGCTTGTTGTTTTTGTCAACAAAACGGTAAAGGAAACAATGGGCGAAAAGTTCATGCACTTTGCGCCTTACATCGCTACGCTGCTTATCTATGCCGTTTTCGGTGCGCTGGTAAGTCTCTTGGGACTGCGGTCGATGACTGCCGACTTCAACGTTACGCTTACATGGGCGCTGATGACCTTCTTCCTTATTACCTTCTACAAGTTCAAGACCAACGGATTTTTCGGATATTTCAAAAGCTTCGGAAAGCCTATGGCTCTGCTTACTCCCATAAATATCATCAGCGAAGTGGCTACGCCCCTTTCGATGGCTTTCCGTATGTTCGGAAACGTTTCCGGCGGTATGGTAATCACAGGACTGCTTTATGCGGCTCTGGGCGCACTTTCAAAGGTTTTGCACCTTTCGTTCACTGTAGGTTCTATCGGAATAAATCTTACGCAGCTGTTTATTCCTGCTGTGCTTTCGGTTTATTTTGATTTGTTCTCGGGATGTATTCAGGCTTATATTTTTGCAACGCTGACTATGGTTTATGTTTCAAGCGCTGCCGATGACAGTTGATAATATGCCGCAGGTATTTCAGACCGCTGCATATTAAGTCCTGCCGTTTTCGGCGGGGAATAGATAATAGGAAATAATAAATTTAAATGGAGGATATTTTTATGGAAAAGGCATTTTTATTGGGTTGTTCAGCTATCGGTGCGGGACTTGCAATGATCGCAGGTATCGGACCCGGTATCGGTGAAGGTTATGCTGTAGGTAAGACTATCGAGTCTATCGCAAGACAGCCTGAGGCTAAGGGCGACTGCACAAGAACAATGTTCATAGGCGTTGCTATGGCTGAGTCTACAGGTATCTACGCATTCGTTGTTGCACTTATTCTTATGTTTGCAAATCCGTTCCTTAAAAAGCTTTGATAAAGGCGGCGCATTAAAGGTTGCGCCTGTGCCTTTTTGTAAAAAAATTGTTCCTGCATTTGCAGCGGACAGGGAGGAAAAATAGATGGCATTTGTAAAAGTTACTGATTTTCTTACAATAGACCCTACTACTATTGTGCTTACGCTTTGCAATACGCTTATTCTTTTCCTTATTCTGAAGCATTTTCTTTTTGAAAAGGTCAATAAAGTCATGGACGACCGCAAGAGCGATATCGAAGGAAGCTATCAGCGTGCGGACGAGGCGGAGCAGAAGGCTAATCAGCTTGCCGCTGAGTACACCGAAAAGATATCAAACGCCAAGGAGGAGTCTGCCGAGATAGTCAAGGCGGCTACTCAGAAGGCTCAGCTTCGTTCTGACGAGATCATTGCGGACGCAAAGAACGAGGCGAAGGGCATTATCGACAACGCCAACGCCGAGATCGAGCGTGAGAAGAAGATCGCAGTCAATCAGATCAAGGACGAGATCGCTGATATTGCTTTATCCGCAGCGTCGGCTGTTGTAGAAAAGGAGATCAGCGGCGAGGATAATGAAAGGCTTATTGAAAGCTTTATCGACAGCGTGGGTGAAGTGTAATGGCAGAAAGCGTTAAAAGTATTTACGCTCAGGCTTTGTTTGAGCTTTGCAGCGAGAGTAAACGCTGCGATGAGGTGTTCGAGGAGCTTTCGGCTGCTGCGCAGATATTTGACGAAAACGAAGAGTTTGTAAGTCTGCTGAAATCACCGCTTATTGAAACCGGCGAAAAGCATGAAGTGCTTGAAAAGACCTTCGGCGGCAGAGTTTCGGATCTTGTATTCGATTTTATGTGCCTTGTCACCGATAAGGGCAGAGCGGGATATTTTGCGGATATCTGTGGAGAATTCAAACAGCTTTATTATAAGAAAAAGAATATTCTTGAGGTAAGCGTAGTTACCGCTATGCCGCTGAGCGACAGGCTCAGGGATAAGCTTAAAGATAAGCTTGCACAGGTGACCGGAAAGAACATCATCATGAAAGAGAGCGTTGACGGTTCGCTTATCGGAGGAATTATAGTCAGATATGAAAATTCGGAGATCGATTCCAGCGTGAGAGGAAGACTTGACAGGCTGAAGGAACAGATCGACTCCGTTATCGCATAGCGGCTGAAAATAAATGAAAGGTATGGAGCTTGGTTATGAAATTGCGTCCTGATGAAATAACAGGTATTATAAAACAGCAGATAAAGGATTACCGGTCCAAGATCGAGCTTGCAGATACGGGAACTGTTGTTACCGTAGGAGACGGTATTTCAAGAGTACACGGTCTTGACAACTGTATGTCGGGCGAGCTTATTGAATTTGAAAACAAAACGATGGGAATGGCTCTCAATCTGGAGCAGGATTTCGTGGGTGCGGTGCTTCTCGGTTCTGATGACGGCATCAGAGAGGGAAGTCAGGTAAAGCGTACCGGAAAGATCGTTTCGGTTCCCGTGGGAGAGGCTCTTATCGGCAGAGTTGTAAACGCTCTGGGTCAGCCTATCGACGGAAAGGGTGCTATACTTACCGAAGAATCACGTCCTATCGAAAGCCCTGCTTACGGAATCATCACCAGACAGCAGGTAAACCGTCCGCTGCAGACGGGTATCAAGGCTATCGACTCGATGATACCTATCGGAAGAGGTCAGAGAGAGCTTATAATCGGCGACCGTCAGACGGGTAAGACGGCTATTGCTCTCGATACTATAATCAATCAGAAGGGCAAGGACGTTATTTGTATCTATGTGGCTATCGGTCAAAAGAGATCGACTGTTGCAAACGTTGTGGATACTCTTTCTAAGGCGGGAGCAATGGATTATTCCATAGTAGTTTCGGCTACGGCTTCTGAAATGGCGCCTTTGCAGTATATCGCTCCTTATTCGGGAGTTGCTATGGCAGAGTATTTCATGCTGCAGGGCAAGGATGTTCTCTGCGTTTACGACGATCTTTCAAAGCACGCTGTGGCTTACAGAACAATGTCGCTGCTGCTTAAAAGACCGACAGGAAGAGAAGCTTATCCCGGAGATGTTTTCTATCTCCATTCAAGACTTCTGGAGCGTGCTTGCAGCCTTAACAAGGACTACGGCGGAGGCTCTATCACGGCGCTGCCTATCATCGAAACACAGGCAGGCGACGTTTCGGCATATATCCCTACAAACGTTATTTCTATTACGGACGGACAGATATTCCTTGAATCGGAGCTGTTCTTCTCGGGTGTAAGACCTGCCGTTAACCCCGGTATCTCGGTATCCCGAGTAGGCGGTACGGCTCAGATAAAGGCTATGAAGAAGGTTTCCGGTTCGCTGAAGCTGCTCTATTCGCAGTACAGAGAGCTGCAGGCGTTCTCACAGTTCGGTTCGGACCTTGACAAGGACACAAAGGAACGTCTTGCACAGGGCGAAAGAATCGTTGAAGTTCTCAAGCAGGACAGAAATTCTCCGCTTTCGGTTGAGCATCAGGTTATTATAATCTATGCGGTGGTAAATAATTATCTCAAGGATATCCCGGTAAGCGATATCAGAGAGTATGAGAAGGATCTGTTTGACTATATTGATTCGGCTCACCCCGATATTATAAAGTCAATTACGGAAACTAAGGATCTTACCAAGGAAAACGAAGCGGAGCTGAAAGAGGTTCTTGCCGGGTATGCAGAAAAATTTCTCCGTTCAAAATAATTATTATCAAGAGAGGAGATAAGCCGGAAAATTGCCGGCGTGCATAGATTATGGCTACAGCAAATATGAAGGACGTAAAACGCCGCATAAAGAGCGTAGAAAGCACCATGCAGATAACCAAGGCTATGGAGCTTGTTGCTTCGTCTAAGCTGAGAAGGGCGAAGGAACGTGCGCTGGCAGTCCAGCCGTTTTTTGAAACGCTTTATGACACCATGAGCGATATCACAAACGACCCGGCGTTCAAGTCTGTTTATACAAAAAAGAAGTTTTCAAAATCCACGCTTCTGATAGTTGTCGCCGGAGACAGAGGTCTTGCGGGCGGTTTCAACTCAAACGTGCTGAAAATGGCTGCGGCAAGAGCTGACGAGCTGAAAGCCGACAGCGAGACGGTCTCGATAATGGCTATCGGCAAAAAGGCTGTGGAATACTTTGATAAAAGAGATTATAACGTTACCGACAGATATCCGCAGATCGCAGAGGATCTTGAAATGGAAGGTATTCAGGATATTGCGGACGATATAATCAGAAGGTTCAGATGTCAGGACTTCGACCAGGTTGAGCTGATATATACGACTTTCGTATCGGCGCTGACGCAGCAGCCTGTTACAGTTTCGGTGCTGCCTGTTGAAAATCTGGACAGCGGCAGTTCTCAGGGACGTTCTCTTACCGAATACGACCCTTCGCCGGAAGAGGTTTTTGATGAACTTGTTCCTCAGTATATGGGCGGTATTCTTTATGCTGCGATAGTTGATTCCTTCGCTTCGGAGCAGGCGGCAAGACGTACCGCTATGGAAAATGCCAGCGACAACGCAGAGGAAATGATAGGGCAGCTCTCGCTGCTTTACAACCGTGCAAGACAGGCTCAGATAACGCAGGAGCTTACCGAGATAAGCTCAGGCTCTCTGAGAGACGAATAAAAAGGTGGTATATTAATGGGAGAATTGAACAAAGGCAGGGTAGTGCAGATCGTCGGAGCGGTAGTAGATATCCGCTTTCCCAAGGAAAATCTGCCCGACCTGCTTAATGCGATCGAGATAAACAATAACGGCGAAAAGCTGGTGGTAGAGGTCGCACAGCACATCGGCGACGACGTTGTAAGATGTATCGCCATGAGCTCGACCGACGGTCTGGTAAGAGGCGCTGAGGCTGTTGATACGGGCAGCGCAATTTCGGTTCCCGTAGGCAAGGAAACGTTGTCAAGAATGTTCAATCTGCTGGGCGAACCCGTTGACAACAAGCCTGCCCCCGAAACCAAGGAAAGATGGGAGATACACCGTCAGCCGCCTACATTTGAAGAGCAGAAGGCTTCAAACGAGGTGCTTGAAACGGGCATCAAGGTTGTTGACCTTATCGCTCCTTACCTCAAGGGCGGAAAGATCGGTCTGTTCGGCGGTGCGGGAGTTGGCAAGACGGTTCTTATCATGGAGCTTATCAATAACATTGCCAAGCAGCACGGCGGTATTTCCGTATTCACAGGTGTTGGAGAGCGTACCCGTGAGGGTAACGACCTTTATAACGAAATGATCGAGTCGGGCGTTATTGACAAGACCGTTCTGGTGTACGGTCAGATGAACGAGCCGCCCGGAGCAAGAATGAGAGTTGGTCTTTCGGGACTGACTATGGCGGAGTATTTCAGAGACGTTGAGGGACAGGACGTTCTTCTGTTTATCGACAACATCTTCCGTTTCACACAGGCAGGCTCTGAGGTTTCGGCTCTGCTTGGAAGAATGCCTTCGGCGGTTGGATATCAGCCTACGCTGGCAACGGAAATGGGCGCTTTGCAGGAGAGGATCACTTCCACAAAGAAGGGTTCTATCACATCGGTTCAGGCTGTTTATGTTCCTGCCGACGACCTGACAGACCCTGCTCCGGCAACAACATTCGCTCATCTGGACGCTACTACAGTTCTTTCGAGAAGTATTTCTTCGCTGGGTATTTATCCTGCCGTTGATCCGCTGGAGTCAAATTCAAGAATACTTACTCCCGAGATCGTGGGCAGCGAGCATTATCAGGTTGCAAGAGACGTTCAGTCAATCCTGCAAAGATACAACGAGTTGCAGGACATCATTGCTATCATGGGTATGGACGAGCTTTCCGACGAGGATAAGCTGACTGTATCGAGAGCAAGAAAGATTCAGAGATTTTTGTCGCAGCCTTTCTCTGTAGCCGAGCAGTTTACCGGTATGCAGGGCAAGTATGTTCCGATCAAGGAGACTATCAGAGGCTTTAAGGAGATCATCGAGGGCAAGCATGACGATCTTCCCGAGTCGGCTTTCCTGTTTGTTGGAACTATTGACGAGGCTGTTGAAAAGGCAAAGCAGACCAATAATAATTAATTCGGAGTTTTATTATGCAGACTTTCAAGCTTAAAATCATTACGCCTGAAAAAATCTTTTTCGAGGGCGACGCAGAGCAGATAATAGCTAAAACCACCGCCGGGTATGTTGGCATACTGGCGGGGCATACTCCGTATGTGGCAAAGCTTGTTCCTTCCGCTTTGAAAGTGAAAGCGGCGGGTTCGGACGACTGCCGCATTGCTGCCGTTTCTTCGGGTATGATAAAGGCTGACAATAAAAACGTTACAGTTATCGCTCCTGCCGTGGAATGGGCGGAGGATATCGACGTTGCAAGAGCAGAGCGTGCCAGAGAAGCAGCGCAGAGAAAGCTTGACAGCAACAACAGTCAGAAGGAATTTGATTTGGCTGAGCAAAAGCTCAAGCGTGCATTGAATCGTCTTACTGTTGCAGGAAAATAATAACGCAGAGTCAGGGCTGAACAAGAAATTGTATCAGTCTTGGCTTTGTTTTTGTTTTTGAGGCATATTATACGGCAGGCAACATGGGCTGCCGTATGACGCTAAGCGTGTGCCAAGCTAAAAGGTAAAGGATGGTTAAATTTTGAGCATTTTTAACTTTATAGGAATGGCGGGAGGTCTGGCGCTGTTTCTTTACGGAATGACAATTTTAAGTTCGGGGCTTGAAAAAGCGTCGGGCGGACTTATGGAAAAGGTTCTGGCGAAAATGTCGGGCAACGTTTTTTCGGGCATTTTGTTCGGAGCGCTTGTTACTGCGGCAGTTCAGTCGTCCTCAGCCACAACGGTCATCGTAGTAGGTCTTGTTAATGCAGGACTTCTGAAGCTTAAAGGCGCTGTGGGAATAATCATGGGCGCAAATATCGGTACTACCGTTACCACTCAGATACTAAGACTGGCAAAGCTTGAAGGCGACTCAGGCAGCGGATTTTTCCTTGATCTGTGCAAGCCGTCGAATTTTTCCGCCATACTTGCTATCGTGGGAATCGTTATCATAATGACCGCTAAGAAAAACAAGACTAAGACCGTGGGCGAGATAATGATGGGAATAGGCATACTGTTCACGGGTATGCTGCTTATGCAGGAGAAGATCGCTCCGCTGGCGGATATGCCGCAGTTTGAAACTATTTTTGCTACCCTTAAAAACCCCGTTCTGGGCGTTCTGGTGGGAGCTGTATTTACCGCAGTTATCCAGAGCTCGGCGGCGTCTATCGGTATTCTTCAGGCGCTTTCGGCGACAGGAGCCATAAGCTTTGCGGCTGCGTTCCCGATCATCATGGGTACAAACATCGGAACCTGCGCTACTCCGCTGCTTTCAAGTATCGGAGCTTCCAAAAACGCCAAGAGAGCGGCGATGATACATTTTTATTTCAACCTTATCGGCACGGTGGTTTTCCTTATCGTTGTTTATATAATTCAGCTTACGGTGGGTATTCCTTTCTGGGACAGAAATTTTGATACGGGAAGCATCGCTAATTTCCACACGGTATTCAACATTGCCGTGACCATAATGTTCCTGCCGTTTTATACTGTGCTTGAAAAGCTTGCCGAGGTCACTGTCAGAGACAAGAAGCACGATGAGGACGAGGTTTTCTCAAAAGAAGATCTGCTGGACGAAAGATTTCTTGTTACTCCTAACGTAGCTATTGCTCAGGCGACCGACGCAGTTGTTCAGATGGGCGTTTATGCGCAGAAGAACTTTGTTGCGGTAAGAGGACTTTTTGAAAAGTACGACCTGAAAGAGATAGAGAAGATAAACGAGCGTGAGCAGCTTATCGACCGTCTTGAGGACAGGATAGGTTCATATCTTATCAAGCTCAACGACTGCGGACTGAACGAGAACGAGAACCGTTCGGTAACGACTCTGTTCCACCTTATTTCGGAGTTCGAGCGAATAGGCGACTACACCATAAACATCAGAGAGACCGCCGACCTGCTTTACGAAAAAGAGGGACAGTTCTCGGAAAGAGCGATGAAAGAGCTTAACGTGCTTTCCGACGCTATTCAGGAGATAATAAGGCTTGCAATCGAAGCCACAAGCACGGGAGATATGGAGGTCGCCGCATCGGTCGAGCCTCTTGAAGAGGTTGTTGACAGACTTGTTGAGGAGCTTAAATCGGTTCACATCGAGAGAGCGAAATCGGGAGTATGCAACATTGAAATGGGAGTCAATTTCCTTGATATTCTCACAAATGTTGAGAGAATTTCGGATCATTGCTCCAACATTGCAATTTATCTTATCGCAGACAACGTACATTATGACAGTCTGAAAAAACACGAATATCTTGATACGCTTCATAAGAACGGTCCTGCCGATTATGAAGAGAAAATCGAGCAGTATTCAAGAAGATTTTCGCTTGCTTAGGCAGGCTGAGGGCAGGGTGATTTTATCCTGCCCTTTTTTGTATCGGAATATATAAATTCGCCTGTGAAATAATAGAGGAGGAAATGTGATGGAACTTTTGCTTGTTGTTGATTTTCAGAAAGACTTTGTGGACGGTTCTCTCGGCTTTGAGGCGGCTGCTGCGCTGGACGAGAAAATAGCGGCTAAGATAGCCGAATACCGCAGGGCAGGAAAGGATATCGCTTTTACGCTTGACACCCACGGCGAGGATTATCTCTCAACGCAGGAGGGCAGAAAGCTGCCTGTTGTTCACTGCGTAAAGGGCACCGAGGGTCATGGGCTTTACGGAAAGACGGCAAAGCAGAAGCTGATGTGCGATATGGTATTTGAGAAGAACACTTTTCCGTCACTTGACCTTGCAAAATATCTGGAGCAGAAGTGCTACAGCCGTGTTGAGCTGGTGGGGCTTGTTTCAAATATTTGCGTAATTTCAAATGCGGTAATGGTGAAATCGGCGCTGCCCGAGGCGGAAATAATAGTCAATGAAGAATACACGGCAAGCGCAGACGAAAAGCTTCACAGGGAGTGTCTTGACGTGCTGGAGGGCTTGCAGGTAACGGTTATAAGAAAAGGCTGAGCTGAAAGGAGCGGTTTGAATGAACGAACTCAACTACACAATGCTGTGCGATTTTTATGAGCTGACAATGGGAAACGGCTATTTCGTCAGCGGAATGAAGGACAGGATAACCTATTTCGACCTGTTTTTCAGGCAGATACCCGACGGCGGAGGATTTGCTATCGCCTGCGGACTGGAGCAGGTCATCGACTACATTGAGGAGCTGCATTTTTCAGGCGAGGACATTGAATTTCTCAGGTCGAAGAACATTTTCAGCGAAGAATTTCTGGAATATCTTAAGGATTTCAAGTTTACGGGAGATATTTACGCCGTGCCGGAGGGAACGGTTGTTTTCCCAAACGAGCCTATCATCACGGTGAGAGCGCCTGCGATCGAGGCTCAGCTTATTGAGACGTTTCTGCTGCTGACGGTAAATCACCAGTCGCTTATCGCAACAAAGGCAAACCGCATTGCCAGAGCGGCGGAGGGAAGAGCGGTATCGGAATTCGGTTCAAGAAGAGCTCACGGAGCGGACGCTGCTATTTACGGCGCTAGGGCGGCAGGAATAGGCGGCTGCGCTGCTACTGCCTGCACGGTAACGGATCAGCTTTTCGGATTTCCTGCAACGGGAACAATGGCTCATTCGTGGATACAGATGTTTGACGACGAATACACGGCGTTCAGGACATACTGTGAGTGCTATCCAGATTCGGCAACGCTGCTGGTGGACACCTACAACGTGCTTAAAAGCGGTATCCCCAATGCCATAAAGGCGTTTGACGAGGTTCTGAAGCCGCTGGGATACCGTCCCAAGGGAATAAGGATTGATTCGGGGGATATAACATATCTGTCAAAAAAGGCGAGAGAAATGCTTGATGAGGCAGGCTACAGCGACTGCAAGATAGTGGCTTCAAACTCCCTTGACGAATATCTTATCAGAGACATGATATTTCAGGGAGCAAAGGTAGACCTTTTCGGCGTGGGAGAGCGGCTTATCACTTCAAAGTCTCACCCTGTTTTCGGCGGAGTTTACAAGCTGACGGCGGTGGAGGATAACGGAGAGATAAAGCCGAAAATAAAGATATCCGAAAATGTTACAAAGATAACTACTCCCCATTTCAAGAAATTTTACAGGCTTTACGATAACCGTACGGGAAAGGCTATCGCCGACCAGCTGTGCGTTTATGACGAAGAGATAGACGACAGCGGAGAGCTTGTTATTTTCGACGCAACATACACCTGGAAGCAGAAGAGGATAACCGATTTTACGGCAAAGCAGATGCAGGAGGTCATTTTCAAGGACGGAAGGTGCGTATATTCAAAGCCCTCCTATGGGGAGATATGCCGATATTGCCGTGAGCAGGTGGAGTCGCTGTGGGATGAGATCAAGCGGTTTGAAAATCCTCACACATATTATGTGGATCTTTCAAAAAAGCTGTGGGAGACCAAAAACGATCTGCTGGAGCATAGCAAGGACGGAAACTGAGAAATGTGCAGTCAGGCTCAGGCGGTATGTAATATTTCAGGGTGCGATGTAATGCATCGCACCGTATGCTTTTGGAAAATGCCGGAAAAACAAAAACTCCGCCTTTTTGGCGGAGAAAAAATTAATGCCCACTACTATCGGCTGTAATGAACATTAATTTTCTATAGAATTATGAAAGGGAAAAAATTTCTGGTTTATTGGCGATTGATAAAACTTAAAGCGCAGAGCATAATATGCGACTTGGGGAATCGCTATGAGGGAAGTGAAAGGACTGAACTTTAAGCTTTATCAGTCGTCAATGGACTTTTCACAAGTCTGAGAGCCATTATCCGCTCTCTTGTTCTGTATATATAATAACAGCCCTGTGTGAACCGAATATGAATTATGGGGCGTTTTTTTGGATAGCAAGCAAGAAAATTTGTTAACTTTTAATGAACGAAGTAGGTTGTTTGTTAATATGGAGTTCATAATTATCTGTTATAATTAAGATAACTTGGGGAGATTTATACATTCGGCGGCGGAAAATACCGTCTGTCTGTATATATTATGGAGCGCTAAGGCGCAGTTTATTCATGAAAATAATAATTTCAGGGAAGTGACATCTTATGTTTCAGATACTGGTAGTAGAGGACGATACAAGCCTGAGAAAGCTTATCTCCGCCGCATTAAAGCAGAACGGGTATATTCCGTTTACCGCCGAAGACGGTGAGAAGGCTCTTGAAGTGCTTGAAAAGACTAATATTGATCTGATAATCTCGGATATAATGATGCCGAACATGGACGGCTATGAGCTGACTGAGCAGCTTCGCAAGGCTGATTATAATCTGCCTATTTTAATGGTCACCGCAAAGGAAAGCTTTGAGGATAAGCAGCGTGGCTTTATGGCAGGAACGGACGATTATATGGTAAAGCCTATTGATATAAATGAGATGATACTGAGAGTAGGTGCGCTGCTGCGGCGTTCAAGAATGGCGTCGGAACACTCGCTTGTTGTGGGCAGCTGCACTCTTGATTATGACGCAGTTTCGGTGTCCTTTAACGGCGGTCCGGGAGAGACTATTCCGCAGAAGGAATTTATGCTGCTGTTCAAGCTGCTTTCTTATCCGAACAAGATATTCACAAGACGTCAGCTGCTTGACGAGCTTTGGGGAATGGAAAAGGAAGTTGACGAGAGAACGGTGGACGTACATATCAAAAGGCTGAGAGAGCGTTACAGCTCCAACACGGATTTTGAGATAGTAACGGTGAGGGGAC
>JBJERD010000246.1:0-13048 GCA_051882095.1 Oscillospiraceae bacterium | reverse complement strand
TCACCCAGGTCTATCGGCTCTTTGGTAACTACCGAGCCTGCGTGATTTACAGCAGTGTGCTTTTCTATCGAAACAAATTCTCCCTCATCTCCATGCCTGATATGGTAACAATGCATACCCTTCGGAATATCTGCGTCTGTTATCCGGTCATTGGTGAAAAGTGCAGGCTGACCGAACAGTTCTATCAGCTCGTACTCGTCATCGTATTCGATATTGATATATTCTGTTTCGCTTGCGTTCAGATACAGTCCGCAATCTTCTTCCAGCTGAATATCCATAACTCTCGCTGCAAATTCAAGTCTGTCCTTCTGGCTTTCGGGATAGTATTCTTCGATCCGCTCACCGTCATAATATACACGCCTGCCGCAGTTCATGCCGATATCCTCGTCAGCCCATTCGTGTTCAAGCTTCACGTCGGGGAACATCTTTGCAAGCTTTTCAAGGATAGGGTGTGGAGCAGACCATGCGGTCAGGAATCTTAGCTCCTTTTCCTTGCTGTAATCGGTATCGGGGTCAAACCCATAAGCATTCCATTTCGTACCCCAGTTGGCAACAGACCAGTCGTACCAATTATTCTTGCTATACAGCTCCCATTCTTTCGGACCTAAATTGCCTTTGAAAATGTTATCCGGCATGGGGATTATCTTTTCAAAGTCAATGGTGCCGATACCGGCTTCATCATTTTTGATCTTTTCCATGATACTCCCGATCCTATCGGCATCACCTTTGATTTCTATTCGGTTTGTGATATGATTAGGCATTTTCATTCCCCTTTCTACAGAGATTTTTCAGCCTGCAGGTTTCTTTCTTCAGAAAATACGCAGAAGCTCCAAGCGAGCCTATGGCAGCTCCTAAAATGCCGCCTATCAGCATTCCCATGAATAAATACGTCATTTACATCATCTCCATTTCAAAATCTTCATCTTCGGTCTGTTCATCATCGACCGAAGTGATCTCCACATATTCGTCAATAATGCTCAGCGCTTCAACATAGCTTTCGGAAGACGTGATACGCTTGCACATTTCCTTTGCTTCATCAACCATGCCGTTTCTTTTCAAAGTTTTTGAGGCTATCCCCATAAGATTAAAGATATTGCCGTCCTGACCTATCAGCGGACATTTTGGCTTCTGCGGTTCGGTTAAAAATCCCCCAAGCTTGTTTTCCACATAGTCCGACAGCCATGTGCTTCCGTAATTCTCTCTGGTCTGTATTCGCCATATTGCAAATTTTCCGATATCGAGCTGAACATCTTTAAAGGGAAACAGCAGGCAGGTGAGGTCTCCGTTTACAAAGACATATGTTTTTTCAAACTTACTCCCATTCTGCAATATTCCGCTTTTCGTCAGCATATCGTTTATGCCGTTCACCCAGTCATGCAATTGACCTCCGCAGCCCTGCAGGACAAGACCTTCGATGTCCTTCATTTTTCTGAGCTCGTCCAGAGTAACACCTTGAATATCCATCAGTGAACCATCTCCTTTCCGTAATATTTTTTCAGCAGTCCGATTATGAACACCTGACCCTTTCCCGTCACAAGCGTCTGCTGATATGTCTTTTTCAGACCGTCCACCTCGAACACAGACTCTTTTACCGCAAAATATCCACGGTCTATATACTGCTGATAGGGCAGGTTGTTTGACATAAGCACACCCATTCTTTTAAGCCTGTCAAACAGCTTGTTTCTACCGACGGGGATATTTTCGGCTCTCGCAAGCTTTGCCATAGCGTTCATGTCGATAAGATTATTGGTATTAGCCACCTGATTTGCAAACTCCACCAGCGGTTTATCATGACGGATACGCTCGTTCAGCTGATTTATTGCAATCATCTGCAGACGGAAGAGATTGCGGTATGCATCATCGAGGAAGGGCAGATAGTTGTCGACAAACATATCCTCGTTTGCGACATAGCCGCCTGTTCTGCGGATTGTCGGGAGGATCTCAGATGTTACCCAACGCTTAAACTCTTTGGCTCTTGGCATCTTGCTTGAGAGTATGAGGCTGTATAGTCCGCTTTCGTTGATTATTGTTGGATGCTGCACTCTGCCCATGGGGTCACGAATTGTTACCCCATCCCCTTGATACTTATCTTCCTCGTCAACGTGATCGGATAATGCCTTTTTCGTATTTCTGTACTCCAGAATCTCGGCAACATCCTTTCCCACAAACCAAGGCTCGCCGTCCTTGATGATCGTTCTTACTCTGCCAAACTCCTCATTCTCAAAAATCTTTATCACATTACTCATGCGTTTTCTCCTTTTTCCGTTTCTAAAATTATTCTTGCAACCGCCTCCACAACATTTGTGGTTACTGCGTTGCCTGCCTGTTTGTACAGCTGGGCATCTGACATTCCCACATTCCTGACCTTGTTAAACTGCTCATCGGTAAATCCCTGCAGCCTCCAGCACTCCAACGGCATAAGCTTTCGGATATATCCGCAGTAAACAACGCCGTGCCTGTCCGTTACCGTTATTGTAAACATAGGCTCGTTTGGAAGCTTGAATCTTCGTCCCTGCTGTCTTACTTCTTCCTTTGTAGGGGTAAGCACGGCTATGGGTTCGGTTACGAGAATCACTCCGGACTTTTCGCCCTTATGATGACCTATGCCGCTGTCCTGCCTTGCTGTTATGCACCTTGCAAGCTCTGTGACCTTCGGGTCGGGATTCATATCTATTCCCAATGCGTAATACCCCTGATTACAGCTTGTTGTGAGCGTATGCGCTATCTCCTTTCCCACTCTCCCTCGCCTTGAATTAAGATTGGGATATGCAAGGTCTATACTGTCGCCGGGCAAGGCTGTCTGATAGCCTGTTTTTGTTTTGACCTTAATGGGAAGACCCATTATCTCATACAGTCCTGTTTTTCCGCCGAAGCCTCCTGCCTGGCTTGTCAGCGTTATGCTCAGTCCTTCGACCGAGTATACTCGGTTTCCTTCCTTGCCGGAAATTCTTTGGACAAGAGTTTTTGGATTTGCGTCCGTGAAAGACAATATTTTTCCGGAGCACTTTTCTCTATGAAATCCGACAATATACACTCTTTTTCGGGACTGGGCGACTCCAAAATTTGCGCTGTTAAGCACCTGCCATGCGACATCGTACCCCAGTTCATCCAATGCACCGAGGATGGAAGCAAACGTCCTGCCTTGGTCATGCGATAGCAAGCCGGGAACGTTTTCAAGGAGCATATATTTAGGTTTTTTAACGGCGGCAATTCGGGCAATCTCAAAGAAGAGAGTTCCTCGGACATCTTCAAATCCTCGCCTTTTTCCAGCGATTGAAAAGCTTTGGCAAGGGAATCCTCCGCATATAAGGTCGAAATCGGGCAGTTCGTTTGGGTCGATCGTTCTTGCGTCATCATACTTCACCTCGCTTTCCGTATCATACAAAGTTTCGTATGCAAGCCTTGCATACTTATCTATCTCGCAGTATCCGACACACTCGAAGCCGCCTGCTTTATCAAGCCCTGAACGGAATCCGCCGATTCCTGCAAAGATATCAAAATACTTTATCAAGCTGCACCATCTCCTTTCCCTCAGACGGCAGTCTGTCATATTGTCAAACTGGGCCGCCTGAGATTTCGGTTTTCCTGTTCATCGGCTAAATCAGAGGAATATCCAGCCGAAAACAGTGTACTTTCTTACTGCGTTGTAAAAAAAGTCGAACATCAGCAACACCTCCTTCTTTCTTTTGGCAACAAAAAAACGGCTAAGCTTTTTAAAAACTTAACCGTTACATCGACATATTCATTTCTTCGGTTTCTTCATTATTCTCCGTTTCAGTGGTCTGTTCACTTTCGGTGGATTCTACCGTTTGCTCATCTGTCTGTGACTGTTCCTGTTTAACCACATGAAAATCGTCCAGACCGGGAATAACACCAAGCGTTCTGCCGTTATCGAATTTGCAATGGAGAGTACCTGCATCATCCACAAACTCAACCGTGCCGCAAGTTCCGCTTTCAATGGGACAATAGTCATCCATGGAGTCCACGCAGATTCTTGTTCCTTCGGGGTATCTCTGTCTTAGCATTTCTATTTTGTTGTGATTGTATATCATATAGCCTCCCATTAAATATATTTTTGCTTTTATATGGTATATTACCACATTGGAATCCCCCCCTTTCGTGTGCTAACCAAAAAAGACTGTTTCGTTTAACATCACATTAATTCGTGATATTAGACAAAACAGTCTTTAAAACTTTGTGAAACTTTTTTCATGAAAATACGGCAAGTGGAGAGCAAAATTTGCTCCAAACCTGCCGAAATGTTTGATAATATTCAATTGTTGAGGGTTCAAATCACGCCATCGTGCCAAAAACATCAAAAAATATCTACGGTTTTCACCTTAATTTTTTCAGCGCCAGAGCATGAAAAAAGCGCGTATTTACGCGCTTTTCGAGCATGATATCTATTTCATGCAGACAATATGGTGACCCGTACGGGAATTGAACCCATGATTCCGCCGTGAAAGGGCGGTGTCTTAACCTCTTGACCAACGGGCCGTGCTGTAAGGAACAATAAAAGTGGTAGCGGTAACTGGATTTGAACCGGTGACACCCTGGGTATGAACCAAGTGCTCTAGCCAACTGAGCTATACCGCCATGTTATTGTTCCCATAAGCGACTTAATTATTATACACTAATTTTTATGGCTTGTCAACCTTTTTCGCAAAAAAAGTTGCAGCTTTTTTTACTTTGTTGAAAACTAACAACTTTTCCGCCCCATTCAAAAAGACTATTGATGTTTGTAACAACAAAACCTGCCGAGGTGAATACAGCTGCTCCAAAAAAGACATAATTATCGCAGAATCCGCAGCCTCCGCCTTGACAGTCTCTTCATTCTGTGATAGAATTAAAAGGTGTTTTCGCAGATTTTTTCAGCTTTTGAAAGGAGCTTTGTTTTGAAAAGAGAAAAGCTTAAAAGCCGCCTTGGATTTATCCTGCTGAGCGCAGGCTGCGCTATCGGCATAGGCAATGTGTGGAAGTTCCCCTATGTGGTGGGACAGTCGGGCGGCGGAATATTCGTTTTGATATATCTGTTCTTCCTGCTGGTAATGGGCGTGCCCGTTATGACTATGGAGTTTTCTATCGGTCGTGCAAGCCGTAAAAGTCCCGTCAAAATGTATCAGCAGCTTGAACCGGAAGGCACCAAATGGCATATCCACGGAGTTGCGGCTATGGCAGGAAGCTACCTGCTCATGATGTTCTATACTACAGTCGCAGGCTGGATGCTCAATTATTTCGTTTCTACCGCCAAAGGCGATTTCGTGGGGCTGGATTCTTCTGGCGTCGCCGAACATTTTGATAATATGCTCTCAAACGCTCCGCAGATGATTTTCTATATGGGCGTCGCCGTGGCAATAGGCTTTGTCGTCTGCTCTTTCGGACTTCAGAACGGTCTTGAAAAAGTCACTAAAACTATGATGATAATGCTGCTGGGAATTATGGTCGTCCTCGCCGTCAGAAGCTTTTTTATGGAGGGCGGAGAAAAAGGTCTTGCATTTTATCTGCTGCCCAGCGTCGAACGCATGAAGCAGGCAGGTATCGCCAATGTGATAGTCAACGCCATGAATCAGGCGTTTTTCACACTCAGCCTCGGTATGGGCGCTATGGCTATCTTCGGAAGCTATATCGACAAGGACAGAGCCCTGCTGGGCGAATCGGTCAACGTCGCCCTGCTGGATACCTTCGTTGCACTCTCTTCGGGACTTATCATCTTCCCTGCCTGCTTTGCCTATGATGTTGAAGTCACCAGCGGTCCGGGGCTTATCTTTATTACCCTGCCAAACATTTTCAATAACGTGCCAATGGGAAGACTGTGGGGAACACTTTTCTTCGTGTTTCTTTCATTTGCAGCGCTTTCGACCGTGCTTACCGTTTTTGAGGGGATAATCTCATGCACAGAAGACGCTTTCGGCTTCTCACGAAAAAAAGCCTGCCTGATAAACGGCGTTCTGATGTTCGTCCTTTCGCTGCCCTGCGCACTTGGATTTAATGTCCTTAAAAAATTGCAGCCGCTGGGCGAGGGCACGAATATTATGGACATTGAGGATTTTCTGGTCAGCAATATTATTCTTCCCCTTGGTTCGCTGATATTCATACTTTTCTGCGTAACAAAAAAAGGCTGGGGCTGGAAAAATTTCATCTCCGAAGCCAACACGGGAAAGGGTCTGAAAATAAAAAGCTTTATGAAAGGCTACATGACCTTTGTTCTGCCTGTGATAGTCCTTATCGTGTTCGTGCTGGGGCTTTACAACTTTTTCAATAAATAAAAAACGGGTGAATATCTTTCTCGCAAAGATCATTCACCCGTTTTATTTTCTGCTGCGTTCACAGCTTCTTTTTGTTTGTACATCATTGCGTCCGCTTCGTCAATAACGTCCTGAATATGACAGGTGTCGGCGTCGTAACAGGCATATCCCATGGAGACCCCTGCCATGCGCTCGTCCTGCTCGCACAGCTCTCTTATCGCACGATTGAAACGGCGGTTAAGCTCCTTAAAGCTGTCAAGATTTTTATTGAGCACAACACAGAATTCATCTCCGCCTATACGATAACAGCAGCCGTACTTTCCGTATACGTTCATAAGCTCGTTTGCAACGTTTTTCAGACATTCATCGCCTGCCGAATGACCGTATGTGTCGTTGACGTCCTTGAACTTGTTAACGTCAAGAATGATCACTATCGCCTTTTTGCCTACGTTTCTTAAATTGGTCTCATAGCACCGGCGGTTAAGAAGTCTTGTCAGTGCGTCCACCTGAAGTATGGTCTTGCAGTATCTGCTGTACAGTATGAAGTTTACGATAGCAATGCAGATAAAATCTATCCGTATATCCGGATTCATTATCTGTATGGTTATTCCGAAGATCAGCATACCGAAGGTCAATCCTATTACACTGTCAATGCCGGTCTGATACTCCTTTTCATTGCTGACAATACCCATAAATCCATAGATCATAGACAAAGAGAAAAACAAAATATATATCCAGTAAAGCTTTTCCCGGTGATAAATATTCTGACTGTCTACCCTGAATATCCACCCCGTAAACACTGACACACATTCAAAGACCGCATGAAGCGAAGCTGCGGCTACCGCAATGTTAAGCTTTTTCGCCTTCCCGTAAGCAGCAGATGCAGCAATGCCAATAAACGGAGTCAGTGAAAATTCCATCAGCTTGGCAAGCTTGTGCAGCAATATCCATTCTTCCGCCGCACCATTTGTCAGCACTCCGATGCACTCGCCCAGAGCAGCTCCTCCGATAATAAGACAGCCTATCACCGACATCTTTTTTCTGGTATGAGAAATAAGACGGTTTGTAAGTGCGTCAGCCGCCGTGATACACAATACAAATATATTTATCAGAAAAACCGACGTGAACAACGCCTGCACTTACATCACCCCCAGCCCCGGAGAAACCTTGTTGTTCTCAAAATATGCAAACAGTCCGCTTCGCCCAAGCAAAAGCGCCGACTGAAAAAATCAATTCGGGATATTCACCCTGTCCGATTTCCTACTATTATTATAGCAAATGCATTTAGTTATGTCAAATACTCTGAGATAAAAATTGCATACGTTTCCCGTCCATTTTATGGTGACACCGCACAAAAAAGAAAAACGAGCGGAATTTCTTCCGGACGTTTTTCATAGAATTTTTTATTAATAATTTTCAGCCTTGATCTGGAAATAAGACTGAGGATGAGCACAAACGGGACAAACCTCGGGAGCTTTTTTGCCTATCACGATATGACCGCAGTTTGCGCACTGCCATACGCAGTCGCCGTCTCTTGAAAATACCAGATCGCCCTCGATATTTTCAAACAGCTTTCTGTAACGAGCCTCATGCTCCTTTTCGATCTCGCCCACCATTTCAAACAGCTTGGCGATATCGTCAAAACCTTCCTCCTTAGCGTCCTTTGCAAACTGAGCGTACATATCTGTCCACTCATAATTCTCACCGTCAGCGGCGTCTTTGAGGTTTTCGATAGTTGAAGGTATTCCGCCGTGAAGAAGCTTGAACCATATCTTTGCGTGCTCCTTTTCATTTGCGGCAGTTTCCTCAAAAATGTTTGCTATCTGAACATAGCCGTCCTTTTTCGCCTTGCTTGCATAATATGTATACTTGTTTCTTGCCTGCGATTCGCCTGCAAATGCAGCCATCAGATTAGCTTCTGTCTTTGTTCCTTTTAAATCTGCCATAAAAAAACACTCCTTGAATATAAATTTGCAGAAATACTCTGCAACAATATGATACCACAATCTTCCCCACAAATCAAGATATATCCCATATATTTATCGCTTGTCACAAAATTATGCGGCTTTAATTGTGCTTATTGCGCATGGAAGACTGCCTGTTCTTTCGTTCTTTTGACGGACATTTCCGGCATTGGGGGCGCTGCCCGTAAGAGCATCATCTTTTTCTCTCTGCGTCCTTTCTCAGCTCATTCTGCCAGTCGGTGCCTAACGGTCTTGAATCTCTCACGTTTTTGACCGCCATGCACACCGACTCGTACAGTATACCCGTTCCCTCGCCGTCGGCGTTGTAGTTTACCGCCTGTTCACGGGAGATACCCATAGAATCCGCCGTTTCGGCAGCGTCGATATTTGCGCCCAGAAAGATAAACTCCCAGCCGTATTTTTCACGCTGTCTTTTTATCATACGCTTCACGTCGGCAAGCTTGTAGCGGCAGCTTGAATTTTCCATGCCGTCGGTAGTGATGACAAACAGAGTTTTTTCGGGAACGTCCTCGTTTCTTGCGTACTTATGGATATTGCCGATATGGTGTATCGCTCCGCCTACGGCGTCCAGCAAAGCCGTGCAGCCGTCGGGAGAGTACTCCCTTTTAGTCAGCTTTTCCACCTTTTCGATAGGCACTCTGTCGTGTATCACCCTGCTGTGATCGTTGAAAAGCACCGTGGAAACAAGAGCCTCGCCGCTCTCATTTTTCTGCTTTTCGATAAGCGAGTTGAAGCCGCCTATTGTGTCGTCCGCAAGGCTATACATCGAGCCGCTCTTGTCAAGGATAAATACGATCTCTGTCAGATTCTTTTTCATAATAATGACCTCCGTTTGTGATGTTTGGTTTTCTACTGTAATTTCAGTATACATCACTGCGGAGGTCTTTTGGTCGCTTTTTATGCGACAAAAATATTTAATTGTATTTATGTGCTTTGATTACTTCTTCATGAATATTCTCATAGCTGCATTTTTCTGCACCGAGTTTTAATAAAGCTGCCAGCGAAATTGATTTTCTGTCTGCATAATAAGTATCTTCGTTCAACCGTTTAACCGACAATACATAAAAATCCCATTGACTTGTATCAAGTACATTGACATTTTCCTGATCCTTTTCTTTAAAGACACAAAACACATAAACATCAGCCTGCCGTTTGCGTTCGTTTTCATAAGAATTTGTCTTGTTATCATAGCCATAGGTTTTACCGATACCAAAATTCAATACAGAAAGCTTATCCTGCCCCCATGATTGCAGATAGGCGGAAGTTTTAACCTCGATTGTGATTCCTTCGTCGGAAGTAACGTCATACCTGTCCCAATTAACTCTATGGTCACTTTTATCGCCAACGGCTTTTGCTACAAGAAACTCTGCAAGTGCTCCTCGTTCTGCATTATCCATCAAGTCGGAATGAGCCCAAGCCCAATACTCCATTACCGAAGCGACAGTTTTTTTATTTCCGTCCACAATAGTGTCGGAGGCTTTATATACTTTGTTCATCGCAGGATACTTCATTGCCCTCATCCCCCGATAAGACTCTGGTCAAAAGCGAACAGCGCTTCGTTTATCTCAAAAATATCATACTTCCTGCGCTCAATGAAATAGCGTATGATAAGGTCGAATTTCAGACTGCTTGAAAGCGCATAGCCTGCCTTTTCAAGCAGCTTTTCCGTTTCGTCAAGGTCAAGCTCCAGAGCTATCGCAAAGGCGCAGACCGTCTGCTTTTTGGGCTTGTAGTTTTTATCGCTGCGTATTTTTGAAAACAGCTTGCGGTCGATATTCGCTTTTTTATAGGTCTGAACGTCCGTCATGCCGTGTTCGTCGATAAGCCGCAGAAGCGCCTGTGAAAAGGATTCGTCACGGTTTTTCAGAACCTCCGCAAGACATTGGCTTTCAGGGATAAAGCTTTTTTCGACGAGCATCGGAGCACATTCTCTTGACCGCCTGCTGTAGTCGCAGTGACTGTCAGCATAATTATCGTCTATGTACTGCCTGATGTCCTTTATCAGATTTGAGCTTATCTCAAAGGCGTCACGGTCAAAGATAACAAGATAGATATCAATTTCGTTTTCTTCAAGAAAGTCCGAAAAAGCCGTGACAGCAACGTTAAGCGCCTTATCCTTGGGATAGCCGTAAATTCCCGACGAGATAAGAGGAAAAGCAACGGTTTCGCAGCCATGCTCTTTGGCAAGCTCCAGCGAATTTTTATAGCAGGAATACAGCAGGTCACGCTCGCCGTGAGTTCCGCCGTTCCAGACGGGTCCCACCGTATGGATAATATACTTGCAGTCCATTTTGTAGCCCTTTGTTATCTTTGCCTGCCCTGTTTTGCAGCCACCCAGCGTTCTGCACTCCTCCAGAAGCTCCGAACCTGCGGCTCTGTGTATCGCTCCGTCAACTCCTCCGCCGCCCAGCAGCGACGAGTTTGCCGCATTTACTACTGCGTCCACCTGCATTTTGGTTATATCGTTTCTGACTATTGTAAACGGCATTATGAAAACTCCTTTCGTTTGAGCAACGATCTTCAAAAATATCCTACAAAAATTATAGCATCATAATTGCCTTACGTCAACCTTTGAAAAAGAGAACGTTTCTAGGCCTTGAAATAACCACAGCTCCGCAGCGGCTTCCCTTTTCGCCCTTCCTGCAAACAAGCGAAAAAACCATGCATAACGCCCTATTTACTGCAATAATGCTCTATGGATTTTGAAGCATACTCGGCTGTTCCTTTGCCGTGTCTGTCGATGTTGCTTCTGAAACGGTCATCGCCCACATACATCTGAGCCAGTCCGCTCAGTATCTCTTTTGTGCAGTTGTAGAAATTATCGGTGATGTGCCTTTGAAGCTTTTCCGCTAGCTGCTGCGCTTTGCTGTCGGTAAAGTCGGTATTGCTTTGCATACAACGGGCAAACTCGGCAAATATCTCTTCAAGCTGCGCCTCAGCATCGCTCATTTTCTCTGCGGAGGTGTTTTTTGCTTTGTCAAGATATTCCCGATATGCTTTTGTATCACCCCAGCGAGCCTTTGCCTCCTGCTCATACTCATTACGGGCATTTTCATATTCGGTATTGTCAAAAACTTTTGTATCCATAGTATTATCTCCTTTCATTGAATCGTCGATAGCACTGATCAGACGATCCAGCCGCCTGCGTTTTAGTATAAGCAGCTCTTTTTGTCTGACCAACGCTAAGTGTTTATCGTAATTCGGGGAGCTTAGTATCTCTGAAATGCTTTTCAAGGAAAAATCAAGCTCACGGTAAAACAGGATCTGCTGCATACGCTCCAGAGCCTTTTCATCATAGCAGCGATAACCGTTTTGTTCGTCAACAAAAGAGGGTTTTAAAAGACCTATTTCATCATAATAATGCAGTGTGCGCACACTTACATTTGTAAGCTCGGCAAATTCCTTGATATGCATATTCATTATCATCACTCCTCGGATATAAGTATACACCATAACGTTACGTCAATGTCAAGAGGTTTTTTTATTACTAGTCTGAAGCGGTTCAAAGACCGATATGCGCTTTGCAAAGGGATTGAAATATCCACAGGTTTGTAGTATAATTAAATAGGCAGCACCGCACAACCACCGACTGGCGTCTTTGCCGCACATCTGCTTGCAGATTTTCCGCCATATCGCACAATTCGAGCTTGACTATCGCCAGATAGCCTGCGCTCTCATTATGCAATCTGACGTAAAATCTGACTGCGCATCTGCACGACAATGGTTGTGCGGTGTTGCCTATACAAAATATTTTTACGGAGGAATTATTATGCCATTTATCAACGTCAAAACAAATACCGCTGTTTCCGCCGAAAAGGAAGCTGCTGTCAAAGCTTTGCTCGGTCAGGCTATTACTACTATCCCGGGAAAATCTGAGACCTGGCTGATGGTGGGTATAGAGCCTGAATACCGTCTGTATTTTCAAGGCAGCAGCGCTCCCGCAGCAATGGTGGAAGTAAGCGTTTACGGACAGGCAAACCCGTCTGCGTTCAATGCGCTTACCGAAAAGATCTGCGCTATTCTTAACGAACAGCTTGACATCGACTCCTCACGGATATATGTGAAATATTCCGCAACGCCCGACTGGGGCTGGAACGGCTCGAATTTCTGAGTTTATTCAAAATCCGGCAGAATCAGAGCGCATTTTTTGTCTATAACAGCAAACCGAAAAGGCTTATATTTTGAGCATAAAAAATCCGACACCTAAAAAGATGTCGGATTTTCAGACTGTCGAAAAACTTATTTTTACACATAATAAGGGGAAGCCCTCTATCGCAGGGCTTCCCCTCTTTCGGAGCTCCCTACGGTAGGGGATTTCGCTCACTGCGGTGAGCGACTTAGGGCTCTGCCCTAAGAACCCACAAGCCCTTTAAAAAGGGCTTGACCCTAAACTTTAATTTTTGCTGCTTTTTCGCTTTGCGGACTGTACCGCCTGATCAATAATCTTCCGGCAGCAGGAAAACTACACGCTTGTCTTCCGCTATTGCCCAGAACTTTCGGCGGTTGTAAGTGAAGATCTGCATATTATCCGTAATGCCGTTTTCCGCCTTTTTCAGAATAAGCGACAGGCACTCATACGCTGCCCAGACAGCAATTTCGGGTTTGTGGAAGATACCCATATAGGCTTTGGTGAACAGCAGATCGTTTTCGAGATTTTTCCAATCTGTCATGTCTTCATTAGTTGGTTCTTTGTGTCTCAGCCTTTTGTTTATCTCCTTTATCTCATCTTTTAGCAGCGAGGGTCTGAAAGCCTGCTCGTAAAGCGATACAGCTTCTGTGAGAGGCATTTTTTTCTCTTTATAAAGCAATCTTATAGCC